>NZ_JBLYZG010000015.1:0-113333 GCF_049310245.1 Endozoicomonas sp. ALB115
ATAAAAGAGACCCGTACCATCAATAGGAAGCAGATAAAGATCTTTCAACTTGCCACATTCGAATGCATAAGCTTGCAGAGCACCATTGCGCTGAACGACAGAAAACAATTCTTTAAACGGCGTCTTCAACCCGAGTGGATTAACCGGGTCAACAACCTCTCTCATTCTGGTATCGGAGGGAACTTTGCCATCTTTTACGTGATAGAGCTTTTCAAGATTATGACAGCAGATTTCATCAAGCCGCTCTTCATCAAACCCTAATAGTGAATCGAACTTTTGATGCATCATCGCAAAAGCAGATTTCAGAAAGTTAGGAAAGGGTATCACGCATTTATTTGGACGATGATCTGGAATGCTGTCGAAGCATTCTGATACCTTTTTTATCAAGTAAGAAGCACTGAATTGCCTGACATTTTTCTGAATAGCCGTACCCATGACTGACTCGACGACAATGATTGAGTAATATGCAATTTTAGTCGAAGAATTGTGCGGGCATGATTTTTTTACCTCTTCTGTATCTCTCGTGGCTGTAGTGCTTCAGGATTCATCGGGAATTACTGCTCTCGTTGAATCATATCCACGTGGCTTCTCTTTTTGCTGATTACTGCGCATCCATATACTGGGCAAACAGATCCACGACCTCTTTTACAATAGGCATTAATAAGGTTTCCGGTTTTACCAGGCATTGACTCTGCCAATAGACATCATAGGGAAATTCCAGTTTCACCAGCTCTCCGGATTGAAATTCATTCAGGAATAAGGACTCTGGTCCGGCCGTCACATAATCGGAATTCATGACAATGTATTTTGCCATGGTGTAACTTTCGCAAATGATGTCCGGCTCTAATTCGGCATTTTCCAGATACACCATGACCTGTCCGCCCAGGCTGGCGGGTATGTTGGGCGTAATGATTTTGTAGTTCGATATTGCCTGTAAATCTACGACCTGCCTGGCAACTGCGTCATGACCTTGTCGCACGGCCACCACCAGTTTTTCTGAGGTTTTCAGTGGGGCGACAATATCATCCGGAACATCAGAATCAACAAAGGGGCCAACCGCCAGATCAATCTTGCTTTTTTTCAGCTGATCCAGCAGTACATCAGCCGACATCGTGACGACAGAAATTTTAAACTGATAATCTCTCTCAGCAAAATCAAGCAATACTTTGGCTAACAGCTGCTGTTCGATAATGGGGCCAACCCCCACTCTTACCGTACCGCCCACCATATCCGACATAAGCTCCAGCTGACGTTCAATCACTTGCAACTGAGCTCTGAGACCATTGCCTTCTTTAATCAGGAATTTGGCAGCTTCTGTGGGCACCATGCCCACGCTATCCCGATTAAACAGTTCGACACCGACTTTCTTTTCAAGGCGGCTGATTTTTTTGCTCAGGGTCGGCTGTGAAACACTTAATATCTCGGCGGCTTTGTTGATACTGCCTACTTCAGTAACCACTTTGATCATGTGAATATCAGATATGTCGATCACGTCATTAGCGCCCTGAACATGAGTATTGCTCGTTTCAGGCATATTATATGTGTTCCTGTGAAATATACAGTGGTCAGTTGTTTAACCCGGATATTCCATCACTGAACTTTTATCAACAGCTGATGTCCGACTGTTCAGAAAATGTGTTTACGAGTATAACTGTGCCAGTTTTGATGCAGAGGAACGGCAAGTGGCATAGGGCCGCTTGCCAACCTTGATAGTCAATATATATGCCATACCGAATACACACTAATTACTCTTATGGGGAATATGACTCATGGTCCATTCCGATACAGCAGTAATGCTCAGTGACGGATTCACCCCCGGGTTGGCAGAAATGGCAGAACCATCACAGACATACATATTCTCGTAGCCGAAGACCTGGCCTTTATTATTGATAACGCCGGTATATCGATTCTCGCCCATCACGCAGCCCCCGAGAATATGTGCCGTGGTTGGTGTTCCCAGTAGTGCTTCCGGGGATGAAGATGAGGCTTTACCTTCTGTAATTTTTTCCACTTTGCTGGTGAGTGCCTGGGACTCTTCGATGGTACAAGAGGGGGCTGCCCCTATTCCTGTGGTACTGCTGATGATGCCGCCGGTTCCCCGTTGAAAGGATAACGTGCTATTCAACTGTTGCATAAAGAGCAAATAGATGGTCTTTTTTCCCCAATCAGGAGTCAGCAGTACTCGCAGGTTTTTGATGGGCTCAACGGCCATGGTTTTTGCCAGTGAAAAGCATCTGTTCAGGAAATTCTTGCCCGTTACTCTTGGAACATTCAGCAGCTTCATAAAGCCGGCTCGCCTGTTTTGACTGATGGGCTCCAAATGGCTGTTGTCATCCGTATGCAGGATAGAACCAATGGTGACACCCCGGGCGAAATCGACGTCTTTTTTAAACGAAGTCACCGCCGTAACGGTCTCATTGTTGGTGCGAATATGGTCACCCAACACCTCGGATAAATTGGTCAGGGACTTTTTATGCTTAAGATTCAGTAACAGCTTAACCGTGCCCAGCACGCCACCGGAGAAAACCACACCATTGGCCGTGACACGTTGCTTTTTTCTGCTGGATAACATGCGTGAAGATGTAAAGGTAATCTCGTAGCCTGACTTGCCATTGGTTTTATTCAAAGGGCGTACGTCTACTACTTCCTGTTCGGAGATGATATCCGCCCCTGATTTTTGCGCCAGGTACAAATAGTTTTTGTCTAAAGTGTTTTTGGCATTGTGTCTGCAACCGGTCATGCAGGATGCGCACTCAATACAGGGCTTGCGATCAGGCCCTTCACCGTCGAAGTAAGGGTCTGGAACAAAGTCACTTTTATCCTGCCGGTCTGAAAAAAAGACACCGACCCTGGCATTGTGGAAATCTTTCTCTTTACCAATATCTTTGGCAAGATCCTGAATGACCTGATCAGCGTCGGTCAGATTGGGATTGGGAGCGGCCCCAAGCATACGCAGGGCTTCATCGTAATGGGGTTTAAGTACCTGTTGCCAGTCTTCTAACTTCGCCCAGGTGCCAGTGCTAAAGAATTTATCCTTTGGGGTAGGAAGCGTAGCACCATAAACTAATGAACCGCCGCCTACACCAACACCAGAATACACCGTCACATGCTTGAGAATGGTTAACTTCATGATGCCACGGAAGCCAATGCTAGGAACCCAAAGCCATTTGGTAAGATTCCAAGAACCTTTCGCGTAGTCATGGTCCTTAAACCATTTTCCTTTTTCTATAACCAGGACCTTGTAGCCCTTTTGACTAAGGCGTAAGGCACTGACCGAACCGCCAAAGCCGCTACCGACAATGACGTAGTCATAGTGCATGTCGTTTATTGTTATTGTCGACATCATATTTCTCAATTTTTTAATGATTGATTATCGCTTTAACACCTTAAACTTAAACCAGAGTGATTTGACCAGCATGTTGTACATGGCGTTGTTCCAGGGTGGAGCCACCATTTTGGTCACATTAATCCGGCCTTTGCGCACAATGGTTTTCGCTTTACTGAAGTTCACGAAGCCCTCTCTGCCGTGGTAATGGCCCATGCCGGAGGGGCCGATCCCACCAAATGGTGCATCGTCTACCGCTACATGGCTCAGCGTATCGTTGACACACACACCGCCAGAATGGGTTTGACTTAATATGGTTTCGGCACGCTTTTTATCGTAATCGAAATAGTAGAGTGCAAGCGGCCGATCACGATCATGAACATACTTAAGCGCTTCTTCAATTCGGTGATAAGTTTTCACCGGAATCAGCGGACCAAAAATCTCTTCCTGTTCAATAAGCATGGTGTCGTTGGTATTCAGCACCAGGGTCATAGGCATTTTACGAGTGCCTTCGAAACTTTCATTGGCAGGGTTGATTTCAACAATGGTCGCGCCTTTTTCTTTCGCATCGTCCAGATAGCTCTTTAGCCGGATCAGCTGACGATCGTTGATAATGGCCGTGTAGTCTTTGTTATCACGCAGGGTCGGGTAGGCCTGGCTCATGGATTTGATAAAGGCATTGACGAAAGCATCCAGTTTGTTTTCCGGGCAGAAGATATAGTCCGGGGACACGCAAATCTGCCCAGCATTCATACCTTTACCAAAGGCTAATCGATCAGCAGCCTCTTCTATAGGGAATGACTCATGAATAATGGCCGGTGACTTGCCCCCCAGTTCCAGGGTCACCGGTGTCAAGTGTTCCGAGGCGGCTTTCATAACGATCTTGCCCACGGATGTAGCACCGGTAAATACCAGATGGTCAAAGGGTAATTTAGTGAACTCCGTGCTTACATCCAGTTCACCGGTGACTACAGTGACATCGTCTTCTGAGAAATAGCGGCCAATCAACGTCTGCACTAAATCCGCTGTTCCGGGTGCAAATTCCGACATTTTGATCATGGCCCGGTTACCTGCCGCCAATGCCGATACCAAGGGCGATAAACCTAAAAACACCGGGAAATTCCAGGGCACAACAATGCCTATAACCCCCATAGGCTGATACATCACATGAACGCTGGCAGGTGCCAGATTAAGAGGTGTTTTTCGACGCTCGGTTTTCATCCATTTTTTGATGCGGGATTTGCTGTACTCAATGGCATCCAGCAATGGAAATATTTCTGTCAGTATGGTTTCGGACTCTGCACGATTGCTAAAGTCCTCGTTAATGGCTGCCACGATTTCATCGGTATGGTTAATAATTAATGTTTTTAACGCATTTAACTTTTCTATTCGCGTCCTGGCACTGGGCATGGGCTGGTTTAAAAAGGCAGCCTTTTGCCGGGTTAACAAATGACTCAAGTGCTGATATTCATGAATTTGCCCGGGGATTTGCATAGAACTCATAGTCGCTACCTGCCATTTTGTTATCGAACCAGTCGAAAACCAGGGTATTTTTTTATGGCTTCAAGCATATAAAAATCCACAGTTAACGGATAATTAATACTTTAAGTAGGGGTTGCTAACAAAAGGCATAGCATGAAGAAGAGACTTTCTTTTGTGTTCTTTGTGCCTTTGTTGGTCAAACACAGAACAGTAACCACCTGAATAGATGGCTGGTACATGGTTGCATGTGTAATTGATGGCTTCCTTCTATCAATGACTCCCTGGCTCCGTTCGTCCTGAGCGCCCTTCGGCTCGGCTCAGGATGCACGGACGAAGGGCGTAAGCACCATGCCCTGAATAAAGACTGTGCCAATCACCCTTCGACTCCGCTCAGGGTGAACGGAGATTTTACACATCAAACTCATTGAAATGGACGGAGATTGTACACATCAAACTCATTGAAATGGTGTGCAAGAGTCTAATGCAACACCATTACGAAAGGGCAGACTTAAACGTATAGACACCCAGCGTCTTTTCAAACTCTGCCCGGGACGTTGCATCACATTCCCCAAGATTCACATTGGCCAGGATGCCATATTTAGGGTCTTGTTTGACATCCACTGTGACAGGCACGGTTGGTAGCTCTTTCATGGCCAGGGCAATGACGCATTTTTCAATTTCCTGCATTTCAAGTTGAGGCTTAAATACCTTGCCAATGGCGGTTAGCGGCAGCTCTTTGACCCTGTGGACAGCCTTTGGAATAGCGGCTTTTTCCTGGATTTCTCTATTGGCAAAGTCTAATAGCTCTTTATCTGAAACCTGACTGTTATCTGCGATTTGCACATAGCAAACCGGTACTTCACCTGCATGGGCATCTGGCCGACCAACAGCTGCTGCCAGGGTGACGTCGGGGTGTTTGCACATGGTTTCTTCAATCAGTTTTGGTTCAATATTATGGCCACCCCGAACAATCAGCTCTTTTTTACGACCGGTCAGCCAGAAGTAACCGTCGGAATCCTGTCGTGCCAGGTCACCGGAATTAAGCCATGTGTCACCATTGTCGTCAGTGACCCACAGGCCCTCATTCTGATGTTCCAATTGATAACCTAACGATAAATTAGGCCCTCTCATGATCAGTGCGCCAATTTCATCGGTATCGCAAATACGTACTATTTTATTGTCTTTCAGTTCAGCACAAACCATTTGTTGATAGGGGATGCGTATACCGATAGAGCCGATCTTTTTCTTGCCGTGCAATAAATTCAAACTGGATGCGCATGTGGCCTCTGTTAATCCATAGCCTTCCAGAATTTCAACCCCGGTAGCCTCCTGAAATGAACGGGCCACTTCTACGGGTAACGGTGCAGCGCCACAGATGGCTGCGTCTAATGACGATAAGTCTTTACCCTTCGTTGGGTAGTTCATCAGGGTCGAGTATACCGTGGGCACACCACTGAATGCCGATACTTTAAAGTGTGCAATGATATCCCAGAAATTCGGAAAAACATCTTCGCCACGGTAGCCCTGTGGCGTGCAGATAACGATAGATGCCCCGATCATCAGCGGTACCAGTCCGGTGACCAGGGCACCATTGACGTGGAACAGGGGTAAGCCCCCCAGTATGGATTTATCCGATGTCAGAGTGCTTTGACTCATCATTTGCAATGAGCGGGCATTAAACAGTTCATTAGCGTGTGTGCGACGTGCAATCTTTGGCAAACCGGTTGTTCCGCCGGTACAAAACAGGGATGAAATGGTGTCTTTGGTGAACTGTCGATCAAACATTAATTGATCGGCATTTTGTTTTTTGATGCTTTGCGTAAAGTTGTAATAGGTTTTACCGGCAGGCATGGTAATGGATTTACGCATCCTTCTCTGAATCATTCTGGCGATCGGCCCCGTCAATCCCTGTACATAGTGTGCGATATCTACACCGATCACATGTTCGACACTGGTCAACTGCGGAATAATGGGTTCCAGCTTGGGCCATAAATCAATGTTTTTCATTGGATTCATGGTAACTACAGCTTTCGTATTGACAGAATTGATCAGATCTTTAATTTGTTCTGATTCTAATAATGGGTTGATGGCCAATACCTGACAGCAAGCCTCACCACCCCAGATGATGTAATGGGTTTCCGGCAGATTGGGCATGATAAATGCCACAACATCATCCGGGCCCAGGCCAATGGAATGGAAAAAGTTGGCGGTCTGATTGATATGAGCAATCAATGATCCATAGGTGATGGTATGGGCTGAAGCGTATTCACTGCCCTTTAAAAAAAAGGATAAGGCGGTTTTGCCGGGGCGCAAATGGGCGCTGGTCATAATAGCTTCGTAAGTGCTTTCAAACTGACTCAGGCTTTCATAGGGAAAATCTTTTTCCAGCTGCTCTAAATCTTGTAACGATGTTATTTTTATTGGTTCCATTATCTACCGCCTCAGATTGTCACTGCGATTTTTACTGCATAGTGCTGATTTGCGCTAGGAGGCTGACCGAGAATAGCGCCCGTAGCGAGGATGGCAGAAAATTGAGGATAAAAAGTCGGACATTTTTAGTGAATAGTGGTTCTATTTGCTAAAAATTTCCGACTTTTTAGACCAATTTGCTGCCACCGCAGTAGGGCAGTCTATTCTCGGTCAGCCTCCTAGAGAAATATGCTAATGGAATGGGCGGGTTAGCTTAAATGAAAAGGTTTGGGTGCCATTGGCAAGAAATCGAATAGGTGCCTGCTATTGTTTTTTATGGATTTCTTGTATCTCCCGGTGATCAGCAATGCCCGATGAATCCTGGATCCCAACTGCCGCATAGCATACAGAGGAGGCAATAAAAACTCACCCGCACAATTTATCGACTATGATTGATTTTTAATAAATCATCGTCGTCGGATCAATGATGTATACAAATGCAGCCGCCTCAGGTGCTACTCCTGCAGCAGCCACATCATCACATGTTGATCATGGCAATGCAGAGAGTCAACGCTACATCCCGCAGTGTGGAATAGCTTCTTACTTTTCAGAAACTGCATCATTGGAAGAGCGTGTTGCCATTGAGGTAATAACGGTTACCCCAACTGAATTGAGGCTGCTGATTCAACAACAGAATTTTTCTAATGGTGTTCATTACCGGCTCGAGGGTGACTTTAGCCTTGACTTTTGCCCGGCGGCCCTGCCCAGGCACCTCACTGTGACGGGCGACTTAAACCTTTCATTATGTGAAGGTCTGAGGGCTCTGTCCGGAAATCTCACCGTGGATGGGAGTCTTATTCTTAACGGTCTCATCGAGCTGGAGACCCTGCCCGAGAAACTCTCCGTTGGGCGCGACCTTTCTCTTTTCCGTTGTGAGGCGCTGTTGGAGCTGTCAGAGCACCTCTACGTGGGGAGAAACCTTTATCTCAACGGTTGCCGTGGCCTGAGGAGGCTACCCGATGACCTCCACGTGGGGGAAAACATTAATCTTGCGTATTGTGAAGGCCTGAGGCGACTGCCCGAGCAGAAACTCAACGTGGGGGGGCAAATTATACTTAACCGTTGCACCAGCCTGTCAGCCCTGCCTAACTACATTACCGCGATGGGACGAACTTCATCGGGTATGATCCGTCTTGTCCTAATGGAGAATACCGGGTTGTCAGATGAGATCATTGACCGCCTGCGCAGAGCGCGCCACGAAGGTATGCATTTTTCTATTTCCAGAAGGGCAAGGCAGCCTGAGCAGAAGTTTTCAAGTATGGAACAAGGCCTGGCTTTTTGGGGAGAGTTGTCTGCAACCGATGCTGCAACACCGGAGCTTGTCCTCAGACCTGCCCAGACTGATCACTTTATTGAATTTCTGCAGCGACTGACAGCCACCGCAGATTACCAGAACATGGCTACTCGTCCTGTTCTGGCCCAACGGGTGATGGCGGTCATGTCATTACTGGCTGGTAATGAGCGGGTTCGGGATGACGCCCTGTATCGTATTGCAGATGCGGCCACTTCCTGTGATGACCGGGTAATCCTGGCCCTGGATGACCTGGAAACATTGCAGTTACGGACTTCTGCGGAAACCCTGGCGGTTGAAAAGCATGACCCCACTGAATTGAAGGCGTTGGCTCGGCAAATGATGATTCTGGATAAGGTCAAGGCAATCGCCAGATCACATATGCAAACACAAACCTGGGTGGATGAGATTGAGGTTGAGCTGGCGTTCCGGATTGAGTTAGGCAAGTTCTTCAAGATTCCCGGATCAACTCAAAATATGTTATTCCGTGATTGTGCTTGTGTTAACGATGAGGACATTGCAAAAGCTCGCGCCAACATTGAAGAAACCTGTACGGACGCAGCGCTTGAGGCCTTTCTCGCCCAATGGGAACCCTGGCAGAAATTTCAGCGCCCGCTGGCAGTGCCGCCCTTTGACCAACTGAATCCAAGATATGTAGACAGTATTGATGACTGCTCTTTATTTGGTGGAAAAACCGATAAAATGGTTGGGCTGGGTAATGCCCATGTTGATTACGACAGCCTTGTCAGGAGTTATCTGATCAATGGTGAGAACCCGTTCAACCGAACCCCTCTGGACTGGTCGGAAATTGAAAGGCTCGAGGAAGTTCCCACCCCTGCAAAAAATGAAGACTGAACAGACTTAAACGTATAACTGTCCAGTACCTTTTCGAATTGAGTTTTGGGGCTTTGTGCAGTTAACGGTGAATACGGGTGCCTGTCGTCCGGTTCATCACATCCAGTGCATGGTATAAATCACCGATATTACCAACACCTCCGGTCTTCTCGGCAAAGGCACAGCAGGCATCCACTTTCGGTCCCATGGATCCGGCAGCGAAGGCATAGCCTCTCATTTCGGCGACAGTAACATCAGTCAATGGTCGTTCACTTGGCTTGCCCCAGTCGACACACACATGAGCGCCGTCGGTCAGAATAAGTAGCTCGGCAGCCCCGATTTCCTGAGCCAGCATGGGCGCTGTGGCATCCTTGTCGATAACGGCCTCAAAACCTTCAATGTCTGGGCCATTTTTTACCACTGGGGCACCACCGCCGCCACCACAGATAACAATATGGTTGCGATCCAGAAGGCACTTGATGGCATCCGTTTCCATGACTTTGACCGGAGCCGGTGAAGGAACGACACGACGCCAGTAAGCACCATCAGAATAGGCTTATCCATAAAAGCCCTCGTTATGATTTATTGAGGTTGAATGAGAAAAAATGGCAGCCCGGAGCCGGGCCACCAAAACGGTTGATTAGAATCGGCTGAGGAAGGTTTCGATACGATCCTGATGGAAAGCCAGTGTTTCTTCAGTTGGCACTTCAATATGCTTATGAGTCAGGTAAACCAGCAGGGCCATCTGGGCGGTCAGTCGGTTTTCTGCTTCGTCAAAGATCACGGAACGTGGTCCATCCATGACTTCCCTGGTGCACTCGCGCTGGTCATTGGCAGGCAGGCAGTGCATGAACATGGCATTTTCACCGGCCTTGGCCATCATCTCTTCAGTCACTACATAGTTGGGAATGAAGGTAGCCAGACGCTCTTCTTTTTCAGCTTCCTGGCCGAACCAGTAGAAGCTGTCAGCAACAATAATGTCACAGTCTTCTACTTCGTTGGTGTCGTCAGTCACGGTGAGGCGACCACCGTAGGTTTCGCAGTTTTCTTTGGCAATATCCTGCCACAGCTGAGGAGCCTGATACTTTTTAGGGCCAATGTGTTTGAAGTGCATGCCAAATTTGGTGCAGCAGAACATCAGGTCGGAGCAGACGTTAGTGGCATCACCAACGAAGGCAACGGTCAGATCGTCCATTTTCTTGCCTTCAGGCAGGTGTTCCATCATGGTGAACAGGTCGGCCATCATCTGGGTTGGGTGCAGCCAGTCACAGAGACCATTGATAACAGGAACAGTGGCGTGTTCAGCCAGGCCGGCAACCGTTTTATGGTCATTCACACGGGCCAGGATGACGTCACACATACGGGAAAGTACACGACCAGTGTCTGCCAGACTCTCTTTTGCTCCCAGGTGGATATCTTTTGGAGACAGGAACAACCCATGTCCGCCAAGGATGGTGGCCGCAGTTTCAAAGGAAACACGGGTACGGGTGGATGGCTGCTCAAAAATCATGGCAACCGACTTACCTTTGAACAGTTGCGGAACGGCATTGGCCTTACGGGCTTCTTTAAGCAGGCTCATCAATTCCAGAATGCCTTCCAGGTCTTTACGGGTGTAATCCTGAGTTTTCAGGAAGTGCTTCAGTTCTGGCTTGTGCAGGTTGGTAGCGCTGGAAGATGGCAGTTTCATGGTAATACTCCTGGTCTTTATGTAATGCACGCCCGGTTTACCCAGAGCAGTGCATCCGTCTTTTCCTGGAACTGATGGTGTCTCCATCAGCAGGTCTTGGAAACTGAAGCTTAGGAGCACTATTGTCGTCTGTGTTCTTGTCGTTGAGCACACTATAAAATCCCGATATTTATCATGTTTATAAAGCTGAAAATAAATCGATGTTTGACTGATCCCGCATTCAGAAAGCTGGCTGATCCCGGTAACTGACTGCCGGATTGAATAATAAGCGGCCAACAGCTGCCATAGAGGGGAAACAATAATGTCCAATGAAGCAACGGGGAAAATGGGGCTGCCCAGCCTGACCCTGTTCAGTGTCTGCGCTGTACTGGTGGTTGACGGGCTGACGGCCAGTGCGTCAATCGGTCCATCATCGATCGTCTGGTGGCAAATCCTGATCTGTATTGGCCTGACCTGGCTGACTATCTGGATCTGTAATATCTCTGTGGATGCCGGTGTCTGGGTAACCAACCTAGGAGGCTGACCGAGAATAGACTGCCCTACTGCGGTGGCAGCAAATTGGTCTAAAAAGTCGGAAATTTTTAGCAAATAGAACCAATATTCACTAAAAATTTCCGACTTTTTATCCTCAATTTTCTGCCATCCTCGCTACGGGCGCTATTCTCGGTCAGCCTCCTAGGGGCACTGTTCAAGGTTACTGTTATTGTGGTTCTGGGTGTCGGCGGCTTCTGGTATGCCAGCCAGAACGGCGTTGCCAATGAATTTACCCTGAGCACAATGATGCCCTCTTTTGATTCAGGCCTTGGTTTCCTGCCGGTCATTATCTTTAATCTGATGGGCTTTGAGCTGATTGCCTGCATGGGCTCGGAAATCAAAAACCCACGCCGGGATATTCCCAAATCCATTCTGATTTCCGCCGCCATTGTCACCGGACTTTATGTCTTCGGAACCCTTGGCATTTTGCTGGCATTACCAGTAGAAGAGATTGGTCTGGTTGCCGGTATTGTCTCCACTTTGAGAACGCTGTTTGGTGACGGTGCTTTTGGCCAGTTCATGGTATACGGTATTGGTTCTCTGGCGCTGCTGACGTTCATTGCCAATATGACCGACGATGGGTGCCAGCCGTGCCGCCATGGAAGCTGCGCAGGCGGGTGAACTGCCGGAATTTGTCGCTAAAGAGCATCCGGTGCACAAAACCCCGGTGGGTGCGAACATGATTACCGGCATGGTATCTACCGTGGTTATCCTGCTCTATGGCCTGACTACCGGTGAAAGTGACGAGCTGTTCTGGTCAATCTTTGCCTTCTCGTCCTGCATCTTCCTGCTGCCTTATCTGTTTATGTTCCCGGCGTTCTTCAAACTGCGTGTCAGCGACCCTGACAGAGAACGCCCTTACAAGGTGCCCGGAAGCATAGCCGTTCAGGCCGTACTCAGCACCATCTGCTTCCTGTTTATTGTTCAGGCCGTTGTTCTCTTTGTCTTCCCGGACATCGGCAATGGCAATGTTGACTGGAATTACTCACTGCCTGTCGCCCTGGGTATCGCCATCACGATTGGTATTGGTGAATGGATACTGGCCACAGCAGCCAAACGCATGCAAGTGGCCACCGCCGAGCAATCCAATGTTTAATGACCCAATTGTTGTAACAATAAAGCCGTAAGGAAAAGACAAATGAGCAAGTCCCGGGAAAGTACTCCAAAACACGATGGTTTTCGCATGCCTGGTGAGCACGAGCCCCATGCAGAAATGTGGATGGCATGGCCAGAGCGGACAGATAACTGGCGTTACGGTGGTAAGCCAGCACAGCAGGTGTTCGCCAATGTTGCCAAAGCCATTGCCGAAGTGACACCTGTGACCATGGCAGTGTCTGCCGCACAGTACGACAACGCTCGTAGAATGCTGCCAGAGCATATTCGTGTGGTGGAAATGGCCACCAACGATTCATGGATGCGTGATATTGGCCCAAGTTATGTGGTGAATGATCAAGGTGAACGTCGTGGGGTGGACTGGGAATTCAACGCCTGGGGTGGCCTGGTTGACGGGCTGTATTTCCCATGGGATCGGGATGACCAGGTGGCCCGGAAAATCTGTGAGATCAACCGTGATGACCATTACCGTGCACCATTAATTCTTGAAGGTGGTTCCATTCATGTCGATGGTGAAGGCACCCTGTTTACCACCGAAGAGTGTCTGCTCCATGAAAGCCGTAATCCTAATCTGAGCAAGGCTGAGATTGAAGGGATTCTTGGTGACTACCTGAACATCGAGAAAGTGATCTGGATTCCACGGGGTCTATATAACGACGAAACCAACGGACATGTGGATAACCTGATTCATGTGGTGCGTCCGAGTGAAGTGATTCTTTCCTGGTGCAGCGATGAGAACGATCCCCAGTATGAGATCTCTCAGGAAGCCTTCCGGGTACTGTCCGAAGCAACAGACGCCCGTGGTCGTCAGCTGAAGATTCATAAGATGCATATCCCCGGCCCACTCTACATTCAGGAAGATGAGGCGGGTGGTATTGATATCTGTGAAGGCATGGAGCGCAGCGCCGGTGAGCGTCTGGCCGGTTCCTACGCTAACTTCCTGATTACCAATAGGCGGATCATTCTGCCACTGCTGGATCCTGCATACGACGAAGAGGCAAAAGCATTACTGGAAGATATCTATCCCGGCTATGAAGTGGTGGGTGTCGATGCCAGAGAGATACTGCTTGGCGGCGGTAACATTCACTGTATTACCCAGCAGGTGCCTGCGGTGTAAGCCAGTTATCGGGCCAGACGGATCTGGCCCACTGTGTTCAATAAAAAAATGATTCAATAAAAACATAACCAGCATGGTGATCCATGAATATTCACCGACGCCTGACTCGCAAAGATATTACCCTGTTCACTCTCAGTGCCGTTCTGACGATTGACGGTCTGGCAGCAGCAGCGTCGATCGGGGTTCAATCCCTGACCTGGTGGTTGATTGCCTTCCTCTTTTTTATTTTCCCTATGATCTGTTGCACACCTCATCTACAATACTCGGCCTTTTGCTAGTGATAGGCGTCGGTGAATGGATGCGCAGTAAACGTCAGATAAGTGAGGAGAAGTTAAGTGGATGTCTTGCCAGTTGAGAAGGTGGCCAGTGATAAGGCTGGCACCCCAAAGGGCAGGCGCTTGCAGGCCAGAAGCCTGGAGCGACGCCGGAAAATACTGAGTGTTGCCCGGGATATGATTACCACAGCAAGCCGACAAAGTGTACGCCATGTCTCACCAGGAATTTGGCAATATCACCCCGGCAATGGCCATGGAAGGCTGGAGAGCTGCACGGGCATCTTGCTTTGTATTTACCGGAAAAGCTTCAGCAAAAACTTCACGGGTATTAGCGCTTTTCTGATCCACCCTGTGATGCTTTACCACGGAAAAAATCAGCGAGCACCTCTCGTGTTTCCACCAAGGGAGATGTATTCCTCAAATCCGCTGCAATGATGGGTGACAGCAGCTGCCCGGTATCTTTATCGAAGTAATCTCCTCTTTCGATATCCATCGATAAACGAGGTTTGTTGCTGACATGTTGACTCTTATGCTCATCGATATACTGCACAATATCTCTCAGAAAGTGCAGGGTCATGACGGTGCGCGGAATCAACGCTGACTCTGCCCAGTGACTGAATTTCAGTTGCGAATCGGTATCCGCCCCCCACTGGTCAAAGCGGTTCATCAGTTGGCTTTCCTCACTTGAAAAACCATGGCTGAGTAACTGACGGAAAATAACTTGATAGTTTTTCTGCCATTTCCGGGGATGCGTTGCCAGCTCAAACGCTATAACTGACAGATCATCATAGTTCAGTGAATGAATGTTCCTTAGCCGGTCGTCCAGGGATTCCCAGTAGGGATCCAGGCGATACGCGAAGAGGCTGTGTTGCCGCCTGGCAAACGACACCATCAAGTGACTGACCCTGTCCATGATTCCGGTATTACCAGTCGGTAATGCGTCAAGCCATATATCCCTGGCCAGACGGAAGAAGACCGGATAATCCAGATATACGCCTGGCTTGAGTAGCAGAAAATCGGGAGGCGGATTTTTGATCAGGTTCTGAATCTCCCGGGGAAACTCACCGAAATAGTGTTGAAATTCCTCTTGAGAAAGATCCTCACAGTCCTTTGGATCAAAATGTTCAAAAATACTGGGAAAATCAGGGTGAATGCGCGGGTGGGCACGGGGGTAATCAGAACGATATAAACGACAGACATCAGTAGCAGACTTGAAGTCACACAAGAACTGTCTGGAATACATGCCAACCGTCAAAACCGGCCAGCCATAGCGGACATAGGCAGCCGACTCCTTCAGGGACTCTGGCCACTGGCTGACAATCCGGGACACTGCTTGCAGGTCTGGCCAGACCGAGTAGAGATGCAGGTTTATTTCACTTTTCACACATTCATGTATTGACTGGGCGAGCGTCACGACTTCTCTGGCTATGGAGGCTTTCGCCTTGAAGCTGGGAGTGTCGGAGATCACCTTGAGAATATGGTCCTTCAGATGTGTGATTGCCCGTTCATGCAGCCCCTTTTCTGCGTCTGAAATATCCCGTTCTGTGTCTGAAATATCCAGCTCGGAAAACTCCCGCATCTGCAGGTCCTCGGGCTCCGGTAAGTCAATAGCTGTGCTTCTGGAATCAAAGGTTGCCGATGGCAGGCAGGAAGCCTCCTGATCTGCCGAAAGCAGTACAGGATCGAGCGCACCTCCGACAACAGGGTAAGAGTCGGATGGTAGTGATGAGAAAGGATTAGCCATGAAAACTCCTGATAAGCGTAAAAACAACAGTTGCCTACTTGATCAAATGAATAATGGGCTTTTGGACTCATTCCCATTGCTCCCCGAAGGAATGCATACATGAATCATGTATAACTCTTGTTAAACTCTCATGAATCCTAGTACATGGTTTCAATGAGTTTGACGGGTTGTCGTGCCTCCGCACTCCGTTCGTCCTGAGCTTGTCGAAGGACCCATAGGGCCTAAAGGCGGAAACTCCGGACTCTGATAGATCGTGCCTAGCACCCTTCGACTCCGCTCAGGGTGAACGGAGATCGTACACGTCAAACTCATTGAAACCATGTACTAGGAGGCTTTGCCTCTGAAAAAATCAGTGAGCACCCCCCGTGTTTCCTCCAGAGGAAATGAATTACTCAGATCCGTTGCAGTGATGGGCGACAACAGCTGCCCGGTACCTTTTTCGAAGTATTCTCCGTACTCGATACTCTGCGAAGAAAAAGCCATGCCTCGTAAACACCTGGCCTTGTGCTCATCAATATATTGAGCAATATCTTTCAGAAAGTGCAGGGTCCTGGCGGTATCCGGAATCAACTCTGACTCTGCCCAACGACTGACTTTCAGTTGCGAAACGGGATCTGCTCCCCAATCGTCAAAGTGATTCATCAGCCTGCTTTCCTGACTTGAAAAAACATGGCTGAGCAACTGCCGGAAAATGTGTTTATAGTTTTCCTGCCATTTCCTGGGATGCGTCACCAGATGAAATGCCAGGGCTGACAAATCTTCATAGTTCAGCGAGTGAGCATACATTAATCGGACATCCAGTGAGTCACGGTAGCGCTCCAGGTAAAGATCAGATGAGCTGTGTAGCCAATAGGTAGACGACACCATCAAATGACTGACCCTGTCCATGGTTCCGGTATTACCAGAAGATAATGCGTCAAGCCAGATATCACTGACCAGGCGGAAGAAGACCGAAAAATTCAGATACATGCCTCTCTTGATTGACTTGGCATCGGCAGGATAGTTTTTAACCAGGTCCTGGATTTGCCGGGAATACTCGCCGTAGAGCTTTTGAAGTTTCTCTTGGGAATATTTCTCAATATCTTTTAGATCGGCAACTTCAATACGAAAAGGAATATCATCGCGAATGCGCCAGGTAACACCCGGGCAACAATCTCCATACGAGAAAGCGACATTGCTGTCAGCAGAATTGAAGTTACACAACAACTCTCTGGTATTCACGCCAACCGTCAAAACCGGCCAGTAATAGCGGATATAGGTTGCCGACTCCTGCAGGGACTCTGGCCACTGGCTGACTAATTCGGCCACTGTTTGTTTGTCTGGCCACGCCGATGAGTAATGCTTGTGAATTTCGCTCACCACACCTTTATGTATTGACTTGGCGAACTCCATGACCTCTCTGGCCATAGAGACTTTAGCCTTGATGCCGGGAGTGTCGGTGATCGCCTGAGTAACGGGAGCAAATGTGGTGGTGATATCCACACGTTTGTCGGCAAGCACCTTAAGAATCTGATCCATCCGCGGTGTAATTGCCCGGTCATGCAGCTCTTTTTCTGCGCCTGAAATATCCCGCTCAGAATACCCCAGTATCTGCAGTTGATAGCGCTCAGACAAGGCAATAGCGGTACTCCGGGAATCGAAGGTTGACGCTGTAGCCGACGGAGGGCAGGAGGCACCCTGATCTGCCGAAAGCAGTGTTTCGGGAGAGCTGCCGACAACAGGGGGCAGGGCGGGTGGTAGTGATGGAAAGGGATTAGCCATGAAAACTCCTGATTAAAGGTGAACACCCCAGTTGTTAGCATGATTAAAAAGAGACGGGCTTTTGACAGACGGGTCAGAAGTAAGTTCCCAAATTCAAGAGATGCATATTCTTGCGACTTTGGTGCAAGAGGATGACAATACTTCGATACCAGCTCCTCATGCATGAACTCCTATGACAGACGTCGTAAGCAAACAGCGCAAAGTATCCCGCAAGACTCAGGCCAGAAGTCTTGAGCGGAGAAGTACCATTCTCATGGTTGCCCGGGAACTGTTGGAAGAGAACGCCATTAATGAACTTTCACTGTACCAGGTAGCGGAAAAAGCCGGGATGCCTCCATCTTCTGTCTATCACTTTTTCCCCAAGGTAGACGCAATACTGGAAGCATTACTGGAAGACATTTTTACCGATTTTGAAGCGATTCTGGATCAGCCCCTTGATGAGAGTGCAATTCATCACTGGACAGATATCATGCGACAACTCCAGGTCAGGTATGTGAGCTACTACCGACAGCACAAATACGTTCGGGACCTGATTCTTGGGCAGTACACGCCCGGCTCCCTGCTGCATGCTGACTACCAGCATGATGATGTGCTGGGTTGTCGAATCCGGAAATGTCACGAAGCACATTACCAGCTGCCACCCCTGCCAGCCGGGTTCAATATTTTTGCCATTGCGCTGCAAATAGCGGACAAGGTTTATTCAATATCCCATCAGGAACATGGCAATATTACGGATGTTATGGCCCGTGAGGGGGGCAATGCTGCGCTGGCTTATTTGGGGGAGTATATCCCAAGGCAACTTATACCAATTCCGCCTTCTAAATATGAGATCGAGCAAGTCATTTTGGACAGCTGGGCAAGGCGGAATGACGAGTAATAGCAGGGCTATTGCGAGGAATTCCAACGAAGATCCAGCTGTTCAAAATGGCTGCGCAGTTCATATTTAGAAGGTGGAATTGGTATTATTAACCCGGATATTTCATAAACGTGCTCCCGATCTCGCTTGTCCTTTGCCGCTCTAAGGGAGTTTTGCTCAGTCGACCGTACTCCCCGGTACGGCGCTCCTTCACAAAATCCCTTAGAGCAACAAAGTCCTTCGCGATATTCGGGGCAGTTTATGAAATATCCGGGTTAACAGACAACCACCGTTGTCTGTCCAGGCTTGAGCTGCTCCATCAGGGGGATCGGAGGTTGTGCGTCAGTGAATAGTGTATCAATGTCGGCAATATGGCCCAGCCGGATCATGGCAATTCGATCTTTTTCCGCGCTCAGGTGATGTTTCCGTTCACCGTACCGGGTGTTTTCAATACTGCTGTTGGGCAGACCGGCCCCGCCATGATGGCGGGAAATTTTGCCTTGATGGTCAAGCTCATTAAGATCCCGGCGAATGGTCTGGGGCGTTACGTTAAAATGTTGCACCAGAGCTTCAGTGGTCACAAAGCCTTCCTGCCTGAGCAGGGTGATGATCATTTCATGGCGTCGGCTCTGTGGGATCTGTTGCTGTTTATGCACAAGCTTTGTCGTTTTGTGAACATCCATAAGTATTGAATTCTCAGGCTAATGACTGTGCCATGAGGGTCAACGGGTGCATCACTTTATGAGCGGTGTTCATTTCTATCTGCATCTTGCAGGACTCGCAGTCGGTGACCACATAATCTACATTAAGCGCTTCGATCTGATCAAAGACACCCTGACCAATGTTCTGAGAGGTTTGATAGTTCTCTTTTTTAAAACCGTAGGTACCCGACATTCCGCAGCACTTCTGGTCCAGCATTATCACCTCCAGCCCGGGAATACTGTTTAACAATTCCATGGTGTGAATCACGCCACCCTGTTTGATCAGGTGGCAGGGGCTGTGATAGCCAACCCTCAGGTTAACAGGCTTCATGTCCGGCTTATTGCCTTTGGCAAACTCCCTGGTAATAAAAGCGGCGGCAAACAGAATACGCTGTCTGATGGCGTGGTTATCCACATGAAGCACTTCCGGGTATTCGTCCCGAAGTGTCATGGCACAGCTGGGCTCTGTTGCCAGTACACATTCACTGTCCGCTAATGAGTCGGCAAACTGCCCCATGTTCAGTTTGGCATTTTTGCGGGCCTTATCGAAGAAGCCATTGGCTATCAGCGGGACACCACAGCACTTTTCTTTATTTAACAGCGTGACACCAATATTCATGGCATTCAGTACCGCTACCAGGTGTTTGCCCACGGTTGGGTCATTGTAGTTAGTGAAACAACCGTGGAAGAAACTGACTTGACGATCGAAGCGGGTCTGTTGTGCTTTCTGCTGCTTAAACCAGCGACGGAACGTTTGATGGGTGTATTTTGGCAATGTCTGTCGTTGATCAATTCCCAGTACTTTATCCAGCAGTTTTTTAACGGGTTTCAGCTGAGTGGCGATATTGACGACAGGAGCCGTGGAGGCAGAAAGTGACCCCATCAAGTCGGTATGGCTGAGAATAAATTCCCGGGGGCCTTTTTTGAAACCACCGTGTCGGGCTTTTGCCAGTTGAATAACTGTTCCCACCTGTACACCCGACGGACAGACAACTTCACAACGTTTGCAGTTGGTGCAGTGTTTCAAGGCTTCATCGTACAGTGCCGGGTTTTTGATGCGTAAACGTTCCCCGTCGGGGCCGGCCTGTTTGGGGCCCGGGTAGTCCGGGTTTACTTCAGCGACCGGGCAGCGGGTTGTGCAGACGGTGCATTTAATGCAGCTGTCAAAGCTGGTATCAATGGTGTTCAGCATGTTTCTTCCGCCTGAGGTATCGTTGCAATAATCCTGTTGGCAGCAAACCAGCCGGTACTGATGGCTACCCCACCCGAACTGGCTTCCTGGACCGGATTGAAACCATTGAGCACCGCACCTGCGCAGTAAAGATTATGGATTTTCTGACCGTTTCGGTACGGGTTTAACTGTTCACTGGTGTGAATACCGAAATGGCTGAAATTATGCGGCTTTCCATCCATAAAACGATGATCTGACCACTGAACTCTACTGTCCGGGGCATCAACATCAAGGCCAAAAACCGGCTCGGACAGATGATGGCGGTCACTGGCCAGCCCCTGGCTGAAAAAGCTGCCGGTTGCCAGAATAAAGTGGCTGGCGGATATGGGCATATCGGGGTTCAGTCTGGTCTTTACCGAGCACAGCCGGTTTTCTGCAAAGCAACCACAAAGCACCTGGTCACCTTCCAGGAACATACCGCCCAACTGCCGGAATCGCTGCTTCAGGGCAGAGGCCATGCGCATTCCGGGGAGTGATGGCGGCAAGGTCGCGACTTCACAAATACGCAGGCCGGTCAGTGTTTCAAGTTGACGGATCAGGTCATTACCACCTTCTACAGCGAGGACGGAGGGTATAACCACCAGATCAGCATTACCGGCTGCCTTCTGTAAAGCAGACGACAATATGTTTATACCATTAGGCTGGCTGAACAGATCACGCTTAAGGGTTCGGGCTAACTCCAGCGAGCGCAGCTCATAGGCATTTCTGGTATTAATGTTCAGGGTTGCCGTTTTGATATCCGCCAGTATGAACTCTGCCTCAGAGAATCCGGGATGTTGCTTCATACCTGCGGCCATCAGTGCCGACTGAAAGTCACGAAAGCCGGCAATATTGATGATGGCAACACGACGTATGCCTTCTGCAGGAGCCAGCAACGGCAGGCTGCCAGCACCTTCCTGGCTTAACCAGGCTGGGCGAATAGCTCCCAGTGCTGTCAGACGACCATGATTCTGCTGGCCAGAATTGCTCAATTGGATGCCAGCTGCTGCCATTTGCTCGGTAAAAAATGTCAATCCCTGCTGTAAAAATGCTGCTCCCACTTTCTGGTAGGGATGGATGGAAGGCAGTTGACGGATGGCTGCAAATGGATATTCCACGAAAGAATTATCTTGTTCAATTCCGAACACATCGATGGCACCGGAAGCAAAGGCCAGGGCACTCTCTCCAGCACTGACCACAACGGTTTTCAAGCCCGCTTCTGCGCAGCGGATTGCGCCGGTTAAACCCGCAAGGCCTCCGCCAATCACAATAACGTCGTAGTTCATGGGGCTACCTCTTCCTTTGACTCTTCCCTGGAGAGCACAGCAGCTTCGCCAGGATTGACACTGTGGGAATTTACCGGTGCCGCGTCATTAGGTTCCAGCTGGCTGTAGCCCAGAAGGTTGTTGTACAGCCAGTAGCTCAAATCGGCTTCGTGCATCGCATCACCCCACAGCACCGGCCTGACGCCCTTCCAGCGTTCCTGCATAAACTCACCCACGCTGCTCAGCGCTTGTTCACCGTTATCGTCGTGGGTTATTTCGCTGACAATACCGGCCGCTCGACAGGCACACATTTTTCCCTGGCAAGGCCCCATGCCAATGCGGGTCCGACGACGAAGGTCAACCAGATCTCTGGCATTAAGGTTATGGACGGCGTATTCGATTTCACCGCGAGTGACCATTTCGCACTCACAGATAACCGCATTCTGCTTTTTGTCGTTGGCAAGGAACTTTGCCGCTCTTTCTCCATGGCGGTACTTTGCTGAGCCTGATACCGGGATAGAAACCTGGGGAGCGTAAATATCGCTGTGTTTGCCATTAGCTCCGGGCAGTGGTCGTATAGCCGTGACACAGGGTTTGCTGTTGCCCAGGTTTTTTGCCACCGCATCCGTGGCCATTTCCGCCATCAGCCGGTAGGTCATCAGCTTTCCGCCGGTAATGGTAATAAGACCCGGCAAGGCATCCGTTTCACCGTGGTCAAGCAAGACGATCCCCCGGCTGATATTTCGACCCGATGGGTCATCTCCCAGAGAGACCAGCGGGCGAACACCGCAATAGGCACGAAGTACACGGGTCCTGGCCATGATCGGACAGAGTTTCTCACCCTCAGCTAACAGAACGTCAACCTCATCGGGGTTGACCCGGATATTCTCGATGTCACTGTATGGGATTTTCTCCGAGGTGGTACCAATAAGCGAGATGGTGTCCCCGGGAACCAGAATGTCGGCATCGGAGGGTTTGCGGCAGCGGTTGATCACCATACCATTAATGCGGTAATCAACAATCAATAACGAGCCTTTGGCCGGGAACATATGAATGGCAAGGTCTGCGTATTCAATAATCTGCTGCCCCCAGATACCGGCAGCATTCACCACCTGCTGAGCATGGATATCCACTTTTTCACCGGTTTTCAGACTGATGCAGTGTACCCCCCGTACCCGGCCATTGTTGATGATCAGGCCAACGACTTTGGTATAGCTCATAAGGCGACCGCCGTATTCTTCTGCATCAAGGATGTTGGCCGCAGTTAAACGAAAAGGGTCAACGGTACCGTCTGGAACACGGACTGCACCCAGCAGTTTGGGATTCACATTTGGCTCAATGCGCAGAGCATCTGCAGGTGTTAATGCCTCGGCCTGTATACCCGCAGATGTACAGGCGGTAATGAATGTTTCCTGAAAGGAGAGTTCGTCCTCAGGCAGGGTGATGAACAGCCCACCGGTCTCTTCAATACAGTGGCTGGCCACTTTCCTCAGAATCTGGTTTTCACGGATGCATTCAATGGCAGAGTGAGGATCGGTCACTGCGTAGCGGGCACCGGAATGGAGCAGACCGTGGTTACGCCCGGTAGTACCGTTGGCGATATCATCCTTTTCCACCAGGATGGCACGCATTCCCCGTTGAGCACAGTCGCGAAGAACGCCCGCTCCGGTGGCACCCCCACCGATGATGACAACGTCGGTCTCTATCTGCCTCATTGAATTTGCTCTTGGATGTTCGTTTATGTTCGCAATGAGCACTATAAATAAACGGCTCTATTCAGAAAATGACACAAATCAACAGAAAGGCACGAGTTGTCATCCGGTCATAAAAAAATCGCTGCCCGAAAAAGACAGGCCGCTTGTGCTTTTGCGGGAAGCGGGTAGCGGCCTTAACTAGTACATCATTTCAATGAGTTTGATGTGTACAATCTCCGCTCAGGACGAACGGAGCTTGGGAGTCATTGATAGAAGGAACCCATCAATTACATTGAAACCATGTACTAGGTCAGATGCGGAACTTATTGCGGAATAATTTCTTAGTGGTTAATTGAAGCTCATGATGCGCATGTTAAGAATTGTGTTCTGTTAGTTGTTTTTGTGAGTATTTCCCGAAGCTGGCTGTCTTTTTTGGCAATTGCTTGATTCATATCAATCTTAAGGGTTGATAATGTTTGTTTTTATTTGCAATATTTTGTCGACAAGAGGGCATTTGTTGAGTTCTTTATTTTTAATAAACGACTATGCCTTAATTAATAAATATTAATCTGCGTAAAGCAGGTGGAAGTAGCCATTATGAGAAAATCATTGCTTGGGGAATGTCTTGCCGAGTTTATAGGCACAGGTCTTCTTATTTTCTTTGGTGTGGGTTGTGTCGCGGCGCTCGTTCTGGCTGGTGTTGATTTTGGTCAGTGGGAAGTGTCCATCGTCTGGGGGCTTGGTGTTGCCATTGCCATCTATGTTACCGGCGGCATTTCCGGTGCTCACCTGAATCCGGCAGTCACGCTTGCATTAACTGTTTTTAAAGGCTTCGACAAACACAAGGTCGTGCCCTTTATTGTTGCCCAGGTGTTGGGTGCTTTCTGTTCTGCGGCCCTGGTTTACTTCCTGTACAGTGGCTTATTCGCTGATTATGAGTTGACCCATCATATTGTTCGTGGCTCTGAGGAGAGTCTGGCCACAGCGGGTATTTTCTCGACATATGCCAACCCGGCACTGACTAACCTGCAGGCCTTCGCTGTCGAGTTTGTCATCACCGCTGTGCTCATGGGCGGAATTCTGGCTATCGGTGATGAAAATAATGGTGTTTCCAACGGTGCGCTTTCTGCCCTTCTCATCGGTATTCTTATTGCTGTTATCGGTGCCTCTTTCGGCCCTCTGACCGGTTTTGCCATGAACCCGGCACGGGATTTTGGCCCGAAACTCTTTGCCTTTTTTGCAGGCTGGGGCGAAGTGGCGCTGACGGGTGCACGAGCCAACCCCTATTTCTGGGTACCGATTGTTGCGCCTGTCTGTGGTGCCATGACCGGTGCGTGGCTTTACATCAATGTGCTGGGTAAGCAGGTGGAGCCTGTTGACTGCGCAACACCTGATTGTGAAATCAAAACCGTCTGATTGTTTATTACCGACCTTCACCACCCCTTGGTAACATTTTGATTTTAAACGATTAAATATCGTGCCAACCATATATTCGAATAGAATATATGCTTCAAAATCAAATGATTACGTTATTTTGGTGGTGAAAGTGGGTTATTAGCCGCTTTTTGTGAATTTTGTGAGTTTTGTGAGAAGGCAGGGCCCCCTGCTAATTAAGGAATCAAGGACAAAAGAATGACCACTGAAAAGAAATACATTGTTTCTCTTGACCAGGGTACAACCAGTTCACGGGCCATTATTTTTAACCATGATGGTGAAATCGTAGGGACTTCTCAGCGAGAGTTTACCCAGCACTATCCCCAACCCGGCTGGGTTGAGCACAACCCGATGGAGATCTGGGCGACCCAGAGTTCGGTTCTGACCGAGGTGCTGGCAAAAACCAATATTCGCCCGGATGAGGTGGCTGCACTTGGTATCACCAATCAGCGTGAAACCACTGTTGTCTGGGATAAAACTACCGGTCAGCCGGTCTATAACGCCATTGTATGGCAATGCCGTCGTACAACGGAGATCTGCGAACAATTAAAAAAAGCCGGTCTGGAAAGTCATATCCGTGAAACCACCGGTCTGGTTCTGGACGCCTATTTCTCTGGCACAAAAATCAAGTGGATTCTTGATAACGTCGAAGGTGCCCGTGAAAGTGCCGAGAAAGGTGACCTGTTGTTCGGTACCGTGGATACCTGGCTGACCTGGAAGCTCACCAATGGCCGCGCCCATGTGACGGATGTAACCAACGCTTCACGGACCATGCTGTTTGATATCAACCGTCTGGAGTGGGATGACACCATTTTGCAGACGCTGGATATTCCGCGCAGCATGCTGCCTGAAGTGAAGTCCAGCTCGGAAGTGTATGGCAAGACCAACATCGGTGGTGAAGGCGGCACCCGGATTCCGGTGGCTGGTATGGCAGGTGATCAGCAGGCTGCCCTGTTTGGTCAGATGTGCCATGAGAAAGGCATGGCCAAGAACACCTATGGTACAGGCTGCTTCCTGTTGATGAATACCGGTGAGGCTCCAGTGAAGTCTGAAAATGGTCTTTTAACGACCATTGCCTTTGGTATTGATGGCAAGGTGCATTATGCCCTGGAAGGCTCTGTCTTTATGGGTGGGGCTTCTGTTCAGTGGCTTCGTGATGAGCTTGGCCTGGTTCGTGATGCGGCAGATACCGAATATTTTGCCGGCAAAGTAAAAGACACCAATGGTGTATATGTCGTACCGGGCTTTGTTGGCCTGGGAGCGCCCTACTGGGATCCTTATGCCCGTGGTGCCATTTTCGGTCTGACCCGTGGTGCCAACCGTAACCATATTGTGCGTGCCACGCTGGAAGCCATTGCTTACCAGTCCCGTGATCTGATTGAAGCGATGCAGCAGGATGCCGGTATCGAAATGAAACAGCTGCGTGTGGATGGTGGTGCTGTTGCCAATAACTTTCTGATGCAGTTCCAGTCAGATATTTTGAATAAAGAAGTGGTTCGTCCAACGGTGACGGAGTCAACAGCAGCGGGTTCTGCTTATCTGGCAGGTCTTGCCGTTGGTTTCTGGAAGAGCATTGATGAGCTTAAGGGCAAGGTAGGCGTTGATCGTGTTTATACTCCGGTGATGGATGATGAGCAGCGCACAGAGTTGTACAAAGGCTGGAAGAAAGCCGTAGAACGCAGCCTGAAATGGGAAGACCAGGAATAAACGGAAGTGTTCACGGGCTCAGGGTGCATTTGCTACCCTGAGCACTGCTTTGGCTAATGTGTGGAGTCTGTGCTCGATATATACAACTGTAGCCTTATAAATCAAACCTTGTTTCGCAGCATTCCTGCCCTTTTGGGAAGATTCTTTCCGTCCTCCATAACCACAGTTAACTTTTCATCACTCAACACTGACCGATAGTGCCTGTGCAAGATTGCCTGTGGATTATCAAAGTTGGCCAAAGTTTTCGGCATACAGGTAAATAGGTAATCCCACTAACAAGTGTTGTTAATTACCACTTTGTCAAAAAATCACTTACTATGTGTGCCCTGATTTATAAGAAGGGCTTCTGAGACAGGCTGCCTGCACGGGGTTTCCATCTTATGAAACAGTTCAATATGCCTGAATTTTTGGTGTGAGAATGATGTCGTTTGTTGTCGGTTCCTGTGATCTTGTCAATGTACAAATCAGGTAAGAACGTTGGTCGTTTTCACAGTAAAAGTTCCAGCATTGTTGATTGGGGTAAGCACTCTGAACTGGCTCCTTGTATCCGGTTCAGGAGCGCTAGTGCAGCTGAGCGTTGCTACCCGTACCGTTCGTACTGAGCTTGTCGAAGTACGGTGGCACCATCCTTCGACAAGCTCAGGATGAACGGGGTGTAAGGGTATTAACGCTTTTCTGCACTAGGAGCTGTCGGACTTAAGCGTCCGTAGCGAGGATTGCGAGAAATTGAGGATAAAAATTTCTGCTTCTGAGGAGAATAGCGGGGCTATTTGACGAAGAAGCAGGAATTTTTAGACCAATTTATCGCAACCGCAGTAGGACAGTCTTAAGTCCGACAGGCTCCTGGGTGCTGATGCACTGAATGAAAAGTCTATTAATTTAGCTTCCGGTGACCGTTATGCGCATAGGGATCCCTGGAGAGGTCCAGGAAAACGAGAATCGTGTTGCTGCAACGCCCGAGACAGTGGGCAAGTTGCAGAAGCTCGGTTTTGACGTCGTCATTGAACGAGGTGCAGGGGTAAAAGCGAGCTTTGGGGATGAAGCATTTACTCAGGCTGGTGCCCGGGTCGTTGATCGTGATGAAGTCTGGAATTCAGACATTATTCTCAAGGTGAACGCGCCCATTGATGATGAAATTGCACTGCTAAAAGATGGTGCTACCCTGGCCAGCTTCATCTGGCCAGCCCAGAATGAAGCACTGATGAATAAGCTTAGCCAGCGTAATGTGAACATTCTGGCAATGGACAGCGTACCGCGCCTGTCGCGCTCACAGTCCCTGGATGCCCTGAGTTCAATGGCCAATATTGGTGGCTATCGTGCGGTGGTTGAGGCATCCCACGAGTTTGGCCGCTTCTTTAATGGCCAGATCACGGCGGCTGGTAAAATTCCGCCAGCCAAGGTGCTGGTCATTGGTGCCGGTGTTGCTGGCCTGGCTGCCCTGGGTGCAGCGGGCAGTATGGGTGCCATTGTGCGTGCCTTCGATACCCGGCCTGAAGTCAAAGAGCAGGTTGAGAGTATGGGGGCGGAGTTCCTCGAGCTTGTCTTTTCACCGGAAGAGGAAGAACAACAGGACTCTTCCGATGGTTATGCGAAAGAGATGAGCCAGGCGTTTATTGATGCTGAGATGGCGCTCTTTATGGAGCAGGCCAGAGACGTTGATATCATCATCACCACGGCGCTTATTCCCGGTAAACCGGCACCAAAGCTGATCACCGAAGAAATGGTCAAGGCCATGAAGCCCGGCAGTGTTATTGTCGATCTGGCTGCTCAGACCGGTGGTAACTGTGCATGTACCGTCAAGGACCAGATCACTGTCGCCCATGGCGTAAAAGTGATCGGTTATACCGATCTGCCAAGCCGTCTGCCTACCCAGTCATCGCAACTATACGGCACTAACCTGGTGAATCTGCTGAAGCTGCTCTGTCCAAACAAGGATGGGCAGATTGATATCAACTTTGATGATGAAGTGATCCGTGGCCTGACCGTGATCCGTGACGGCAGCATCACCTGGCCACCACCCCCGGTGAAAGTCAGTGCAGCCCCGGCTGCCGGGCCGGAACCGGTGGTGGCTAAAGAGCCCGAGCAGGAAGCAAAGGCCAGGCCCTGGCTGAAGCCGGTACTGATGGCTGTCGGTGCTGTCCTCTTTGGTTGTGTGGCTAACTCTGCCCCCGGCAGTTTCCTGGAACATTTCACCGTTTTTGTCCTCGCTTCCATCGTCGGCTATTACGTTATCTGGAATGTGACGTCTGCGCTGCATACGCCATTGATGAGTGTTACCAACGCTATCAGCGGCATTGTGGTGGTTGGCGGTCTGGTCCAGATGGGCAGTGACAACAATATCGTACTTGCCCTGTCGGGTATTGCCATCACGGTCGCTGTCATCAATATTGTTGGTGGATTCGCTGTTACCCAGCGGATGCTCAAGATGTTCCGTCTGGATTAACAGGAGTCGCTCGCAATGTCTGAAGGATTACTGGTAGCGGCTTATCTGGTCGCTGCATTAATGTTTGTTATGAGTCTTGCCGGGCTTAGCCGACAGGATACGGCAAAAAACGGCAATATCTACGGCATCACCGGGATGGTGGTTGCCGTTCTGGCCACCCTGGCACATGCCCATATTGCCGGTATTACTCTGGTAACGCTCTGCATGATAGTGGGTGCGGGTGTTGGTCTTTATCTGGCGATTAAAGTCCAGATGACGGAAATGCCACAGCTGGTGGCCATTCTGAACGGCTTTGGTGGTCTGGCCGCCGTACTGATTGGTTTTGCCAGTGCGCTGGAAGCCAATGACTCACTGGCTGGTCAGTTGAAAGACCTGGTCATGTCCGCTGAGCAGTTGATTCACAGCTCCGAAATCTTTATCGGGATTATTATTGGTGCGGTGACGTTCAGTGGCTCGGTGGTGGCGGCGTTGAAGCTTCATGGCAAGATTTCCAGCCGTCCGGTATCACTGCCCGGTAAGCACTGGACCAACCTGGCTATCCTTGGCCTGGCAGTGTTGATGGGTGTTGTCTATGTACAGCAGCACAGTATTCTGGCCCTGGTGCTGGTCACTCTGCTGGCCTTTGCCTTTGGTATCACCCTGGTGCTGGGTATTGGCGGTGCCGATATGCCGGTGGTGGTCTCCATGCTGAACGCTTACTCAGGTCTGGCGGCGGCCATGACTGGCTTTATGCTGGGCAACAACCTGCTGATCATTACCGGTGCCATGGTGGGTTCTTCCGGTGCCATCCTCTCTTACCTGATGTGCGCAGCCATGAATCGGTCGTTTATTTCGGTGATTCTGGGTGGCTTTGGCACCGCAGAGGGGACGATCGTCGAAGGTGGTGATCAGGGTGACTATACCGAAGTCAGCGCAGAAGACGTTGCGGAACAGCTGAAGAACTCCGCCAGTGTTATTATCACGCCTGGCTATGGTATGGCGGTTGCCCAGGCTCAGCACCCGGTTCGTGACCTGGTCAAGAAGCTGCGGGACCGTGGGATCAAAGTTCGTTTCGGTATCCACCCGGTGGCCGGTCGTCTGCCGGGCCATATGAATGTACTGCTGGCTGAGGCAAAGGTGCCTTATGACATCGTGGAAGAGATGGATGAAATCAACGATGACTTTGCCGATACCGATACGGTTCTGGTGATCGGTGCCAACGACACGGTGAACCCGGCGGCGGCTGAAGATCCCAACAGCCCTATTGCCGGCATGCCGGTATTGCGGGTCTGGGAAGCCGGAGAAGTGATCGTCTTCAAACGCTCGATGGCGACCGGCTATGCGGGTGTCCAGAACCCACTGTTCTTCCGTGACAACAGCCGTATGCTGTTTGGTGATGCCACCGACAGCGTTGAGCAGATTCTCAAACAGTTCTGATATTCCCTCCTGTCTGGCTGGCAGCAAGCGCTGTCAGCCCGGAGCATTTCTGCCAGGAACGCTCAGTAATCCCGGTACTGTTAAAAATAAAAAACAATCATTCTTATTTGCATCTACATTTGTATTCCGAATCCTGTAACCTCGGAAACTTTGAAATGCACTCTGTACTTACTTCCTGCGTAACCATGACACCACCGTCTGATTCGGCTGCCACTGATAGTGGCCATATCCCGGAGGGTTCGTGGTGGTCGGGTATCTGGAATGTCAGTAAGACAGTGGCTAAATCCTTTCATCCGGACTTTGATCCCGGGCAACGCAGTGATCAGTCGGGTGGCTCATGGATACAGCTGGAAATTCAACCTAAAGAGCTGGCCCTGCGTCTGGCCCAGAAAGCAATACCCGCCGATAGCTACTTCAATACCATTAACCAGGTGGCTATGGCCTGTCTGGCGCTGGCCAGCCTGCCGGGTTGTGGTGGTCAGGCGACGCAAGACCAACATTCGGGAACCAGTCAAGAACGGTCTGGCACTGCTACATCAACCTCACCATCGACCAATACTGCAATGCCATCGGCTTCGGCTTCGGCTTCGTCTTCGTCTTCGTCATCAAGTTCTCAGCCGACCAGCCCAATGACTTTTTCGCCGTCTTCGACAGTTCCACAATCAGCCAGTCCTGCAACGTCAACGCTATCAAGCTCACATCAGGGAAGTGGCGGCACTGCATCGTCGGCTTCGGCAATGTCAGGGTCGTCCGGTCTGACAACGTCATCATCCATGCTGTCAAGTGCACAGTCTTCGTCACCGACTTCGACAAATTCACAATTGACCAGAAAGTCTTCGCCGAGTCTGTCAAGTCCACAGTCGGCCAGTTCACTGGCCTCGACAGCGGTGCTAACCACTGAAATTCCTGATGCTTCCACCACGGCTTACAGGGCTCAGGCAACAACTGAACTTTTATCTTCATCTCTGGATAGACCGGTCAACAGCACGGAAACCCCGACTGCCACAAGCAGCCCTGATTCCCCGAGCTATCCATTGAGTACAAAAACATCGTTCCCGGTGAGTCCGTCAAGTTCACGTTTGGAAAGTACACTAACTTCGTCGTTTTCAATCAATTCAGATTTGACCCACTCTGCAATGTCAACACCAGCACTATCAAGCTCAGAGCTGGAAAGTGGCGGCCCTTCATCGTCGGCTTCGGTAATGTCAGAATCGAGCCGTCTGGCGTCATCATCCATGCCATCAAGTGCACAGTTTTCGTCACCGACTTCGACAATTTCACAATTGGCCAGAATGCCTTCGCTGAGTCTGTCAAGCCCGCAGTCGGCCAGTTCACTGGCTTCAACAGCGATGCTAACCACTGAAAGTCCTGATGTTCCCACCACAGCTTACAGCGCTCAGGCAACAACTGAACTTTTATCTTCACCTCTGGATAGACCGGTCAACAGCACGGCAACCCCGACTGCCACAGGCAGCCCTGGTTACACGAGCTACCCATCGAGTGCAAAAATATCGTTCCCGGCGAGTCCGTCAAGTTCACAGTTGAAAAGTAAACAATTTTCGTCGTTTATAATCAATTCAGAATTGACCCACTCTGCAACGCAAGAACTATCAAGCTCACATCAGAAAAGTGGCGGCACTTCGTCTTTGTCTCCGACAATGACGGAATTGACCAGTTCTCCTGCTTTATCGTCAACAATAACAACTTCAGAATCGTCGAGTTCAGCTGCTTCGCCTTCGACTTTCCCAACATCACAACCGACCAGTCCGGCAACCACACTTACACCGCCGGGCTGCAGGGGTGAGCAGATTCATATTGGAAATAAGAATGACCTGGACAAAATCGGAAATAAGCAGGAGCTGTGCGCCAATGATGAGGATGCCTATCCAGCCAATGGTAAGTATATACAGACCGCTAATATTGATGCTGGCAACAACCATGACCCCATCAAGGGCTTCACTGGTGATTACAACGGTAACGGCAATAGCATTAGCAACCTGAATGACTGCCTCTTCAAGTTGGTGGATGGGGGGAAAGTTCGTAACCTGGTGATTCAAAACGCCAGTGTAATTATAGATTCCTATGGATCTCTAGATAATGATAATAAAGGTCAGGGCGTTGTCGTCTGTAAAGCCGAGGGAAAAGCTCAGTTGAAAAATAACACCGTGGAAGATTCTAATGTCAAACTGCTGAAAGTCAGGGGGAAAGTTAACCTGGGAATGCTGGCGGGGGAGGTCTTGGACAACACAAAACTGGAAGGTAACCAAGTCAGGCACTCGAGCATGAGTGCAGATATAATATATGGTTACAGTGATGCTTCTGTAGGGATATTGACCGGAACAGCTAGTGATTCTGAATTTAAGGACAACGCGATTGACTACTGCCAGCTCACAACAGATCAAACAGACAACGGCAGTCAAGGGAAGTTTGCTGGCCTGATGGCTGGGGAAATGTGCAAAGTCAAAATCTGGAACTCGTGCCTCACTAATAACCGGATGGTAGCCAACACGAAAGTTGTCGTTGCAGGAGGTGTCGCGGGGAAGGCGAGACAAACAACTATCGAGGGTACCCGTGCCATCAATAACACCATGCTTGCGCAGAGAGGCGACACAAATAGTATAAAAATTGCGGTCATCATTGCCGATGCGCTTAATTGCACTATTCGCGATACCATCGCTATGGATAACGAACTTATATCCGAAGGGAAGCGAGGTAGTTACCGTCGACTCTGTGCAGGAATCGTAACGGCAGAGTGTCATTCAAGCACGATCGAAAATACTCTGGCCAAAGATTCTGATTTGTCCTCAAAAGGTAACGTAGCCGTTGCCTCTGCACATGACTATATGTGCAATATCCGTAACACCACTGCCAGAAATATAACCATCACAGCCAGAGCTGAGCACAACAAAGCCATACATGTTGCAGCAATTGCTAAGGCTGAGGTTCAATGTCACGCAAGAACAAAGTACGAGATTAAACAGACAACCGCTATTGATTGCCGGATATCGGCTGAAGGAATAAATGGTTATGCGGCAGTGGGAGTAGGCTTTGAGACATATCGGCAGCATTCGTGCCAAACCATCAGCGATACCACTGCCTGCAACACTACCATCAAGGGTAATCACGCTGGCATAGTCGCTGGCTATTATAGGGAACATTCATCTACTCGCACCCGTGCCTGTAACACCACAGTCAACGGTCAGTCGGAAAACCCTGATTGCTCTAAGGCAAACTGCCTGAGGGAAACTACTGACGCGCCAGCCACACAACTCACCACGGCCACCACAACTGGCAGCAATAAAACAACAACTGACTTTTTTAATACCAGTCCACCGACTTCTTCACCGGTTAGCACAACCGATAACGTCGATACTTCCTCCCTCCTTCTTAACGCCGACGAAGTGGATGCAGGTATTCCGCTTCCTGCCATGGCTGGAGCGGTAGTAGCAGGCATTCTCACCGGCGGCATTATCCTGTATGCCAGCTACCAGTGGTACCAGGGCTATCAGCAAGGGTTAAGGGGCACAAAGTTAGCCCTGCGGCCCATTACCTGTATCAAAGATGCGATTTTCTGCCATGCACCCGCTATGGGGTACAAACGGGATAGCATGGAACTGGTTTCTTTGCGGTCGATTGATGTCTGACAGTGAATCCAGAACCGGCAGCCCGCCATCAAACGTCAGATTAATGAGGATAAACATTGAAAGCATACACGCATCCCGTCTGGTCCGAGCATAGCGCCCGTCCGGGCGACCCCATGGTGAGGGTGGTGAAAATCAAGAATAACCATTCCGTTTTGTGAGGTGAGTCTATTCTCGGACTGCCTCCGATTATCCAACGGTTAACATTGCAGTGGGATGATGCCGTTGAATTTCCCATTCGGGTAATGTCTTTCTCCAATCCTTAAGTTTCAACGGATCCCAGACATTGATTTTCCAGTACACTTTATTACTTATCCATAAACAGAGTTTCATAACGTTGATCATGAAGTTTTTGAGTTTGGCTTTAAAGCCTTCCCAGCGAGCACGACGGCTGGCGTATTGCTCATAGGCTTCGCCTGTTTTGGCTAAATCTGCCCTGCTTGCCGATGCCAGCTTTCTGCCAAGTTTGGCACCTACCACCAGAAAGTTATTCAACGAGCGGTAATAGGGAAGTGATGTGGCGGCATCTCCGGCGATGCAGATAAGCTTGCCGGATGGCGTGACATGGTGAACTTTTCGGGCATGAAAAATAGACAGGGTATGGGGCGTCAATTCTTCAGTGTCAGCAATGAGGGTTTCCTGGCAGTATTGCTGCTTTATCGCCTGCCAGTTTTTTATTTTTTCTTTCAGGCTATCCCTTACTTTACTGTCGGAGAGCTTTGCGGCATGGCCAAGGTTGTAGCCAGACAGACTCTCGAACTCTGCTTTCGAAATAAAAAAGTCGATGGTGACCTCATTGGTCTGTTCATTGAGTGGGCGAATTCTCTCTTCGACCGGTGATAACATCAGTTTGAAGGTTGCATAAACATAGCGGGAAAGATTGAGCCAGCCACTGGCCAGCTTTTTCGTTGGGCCCTTGACCTGGTATTTTACCCTGACTCGATATTGCAGGTCTTTTTTTGAGGTAAACTCACTGTCTTCATCGGTTGATGACAGTTCGGAGAAGGCAATATCTTCTCCCTGGTAGCCGGGGTTATCTGCCATTTTCAGTAACGCTTTTCTACTTTTTGAATGTGCGCCATCGGCACAGACAAGGGCATCAAACAGGGCTTCTCCTGATGTAAACGTTACTTTACCATCGCCAATGGCAACCACTTCATAATCACTGCCAGCGTGCAGGGTGATGCCCATTCGTTGGGCAATTAACTTCAGATCGGTTTCAAGCTCTTTACAACTGATATGACCATGCTGCCTGCGGATTTTATCTCTAAGCTGCGCCATTCCCTGTGTTAACACCGGATGGTCATAACTCTTCAGTGATCTGAAGCAGTGATCATCAATGTGAACTGTGTGATTTCGAGCGTATTCTGCTCTCTTTTCAAACATTTCTATATCCGTATCAGGCTGCCCTGCCTTCAATTGCAATGCATTGTAAAGGGCAATAGGGCCCATTCCCACGTAGGCTACTTTGAGGGCTCGATGATTCAGAGGCTGGCCTGTCTTTGGCATTTGTTCAGTGGAATTTTTCCTGTCGTTCGCCAACCCCTGTGACACCGCTATTTCAGGTGCTGGTAAAAATAAACCCGGATAGCGCTCATCCACGCCTGGTATTGCTTCCCTGATCATGACTTCTCAGCTCCTTCTGTGAAATAACTATTTGATAAAACTGAATTATCTGTTTTGGATTATGCAGTACGATGGTTCATAAAATCGAACTGTTAAAAGTTGGACACTTTTTTTAGAAAAACGTTCGTTTTAATTTTTGATTATGTTGTGAACAATCGATTCCAGGTGCTGGCGGGGAGAAAGTAAATATATGGAACTTTTTTTGATGAATTCTATCTATTGGTTTTTTACTGCCAGGTACACATCCAGAGTACCAATAATCTGCAACCCGGATTGCAGACTATATTCATGAATTAAAACATGAGGATAGTAACGAGATGAACTTATCGACAGTGCAGGGGGGTGCTTTTCCCCACACAGATGGTTCAAACCATCCAGACGAGGGCAGACCGAGCACCCGGCATGGGGCAAGAAACATCCATCAAATACCAGCGGCTGATGTAAGTGCTCAGATGCCTGGAGATAATCCAGAAGGTGCCGTGGGCAGGGAAACCGCATCAACACCAGTTGGTCGCTGTTTACTACCTTCAGGAGTACAACTGTTGGATCGAATTCGGGAGCAGATCCGTGATGAATTAAAGGACAGCAAAAAATGCACGGTGTATTGTACCCAGAGTGTGTATTCTGAAGACGCAAAAGCACGTTTCACCAGACAGGTCAGAGACAAGCTGTACCAGGAAGGGCTTGCTGATGAGGCAGCCAATGCGATCCAACGGACTATCAGGGCAAATGAAACGCCAGCTCTGGATTCATCAGATGATTACTTCTTCTTTGTGGAAAGTATTAAGATAAACGACTTTCTTGATAAATACTTTTCCGATTATGAGAGCTTATACGGTATATTTGAGGTTTCCAGACAGTATGAAGATATAAACTCCACCCATCATGATTACTGGGGAGAAGATTTCCTGGAAGAAGATTTCTGGGAAGAAGAATATTGCATTACTTTCCGTGTGCCAGAACCATTAGTCGACACCAGGTACTTTTATATAATTCCAAGAGTTGAAAATTATTGCCCCGTCGCAATGGTCGACAGGGAAAAGTATGTAGCCAATAGCATGGCGAAGTATTTCGGCGATACCCTGAATGTTTTTTGGGAAACGTTAAATGATCAGGGCAGTGACGACCGACAAAAGTTGGACAACTTGAAAGCTCTGCTCAGTCCCGCCAACTCTGTAGATGGAGTCTCCGGGCAGCCAGACGACAGCTTGCCACCAGGAGAAGAAGTGGGTTTGACTGCTGGGGAGTTCCTGACACGTATCCGTTTAAGAACGGGGAATGCGGATTGCAATGAACAGATGGAAATGCATGCAGAATACTAGTGCAGAAAAGTGTTAATACCCGTACACCCTGAGGCCTGTCGAAGGACCCATAGGGCCTAAAGGCGGAAACTCAGGACTCTAGGAGGCTGACAAAATTCACCTCCCGCCCGGCCCGGCGGGAGTATCCTTCGGTTACGGATAGGCTCCGGACATCATTTTCAGTGACTCTATCTCGTCCGCCCAGAGGGTTTCATCAATGGTTTCCAGAACCATGGGAATGCCGTCAAACCGGCTGTCAGCCATGATATAGCGGAACACCTCCCAGCCAATCTCGCCCTGACCAAGGCTGTGATGCCGGTCTTTTCGTGAGCCCAGTGCACCTTTGGAGTCATTCAGGTGCATGCCTTTCAGGTACTGAAAACCAATGACCTGCTCGAACTCGGCAAACGTTTTCTGGCAGGCGTCCTGTGTGCGAAGGTCGTAACCGGCAGCAAAAGTGTGGCAGGTATCCAGACAGACACCAACACGGCTTTTGTCGTCCACCTGATCAATGATTTCGGCGATTTCGGCAAATTGCCACCCCAGGTTGCTGCCCTGGCCTGCGGTATTTTCGATCACCGCAATCACGCCCTGAGTTTGCTCAAGGGCTATATTGATGGATTGGGCAATTTTACCCAGGCAGTCCGATACCCCGATTTTTCTCAGGTGACTGCCCGGGTGAAAGTTCAGTCGGTCAAGACCGAGCTGCATACACCGTTCCATCTCATCAATAAATGCCGCCCGGGACTTTTCCAGGGCTTCCTGCTCCGGATGACCCAGGTTGATCAGATAACTGTCGTGGGGAAGAATTTGTTGCGGTGTGAAATGATATTGCTCACAACGCTCTCTGAATAACTCGATGCTCTTCATTGACAGTGGTTTGGCCTTCCACTGTCTTTGATTTTTGGTGAACAGGGCAAAGGCGGTTGCGCCTAATTCATGAGCATTCACCGGGGCATTTTCGACACCACCGGCCGCACTGACGTGTGCTCCTATGTATTTCATTGATTGGGACTTCCTGTGGAGTTTATGGGATAAGTGCAACGGTAGGCACCATCTATAATGTGCTTGCTACAAGGTGCTTGTAATCGGGATTTTTATCCTCAATTTTATGCCATTCCTGCGTCGGGGTCGCCTACTGGAAAGAGTTGTCTGGAGGGGGCTATTCCCGGTCAGCCTGCCGGGCATCCATCTCTTTTGATAACCATTGCATATATTGAGCCCGAGTTTCTGTCAGCTCATTCGGCAGGTGATGCCGGGCACCTTCCAGCCAGAGGACTTTGGGCGAGCGATATAGTTGCCCTAAAGCCTGAATGTTATAGGGGCCGTCCACTGTGGTGTCATCCGTGCCCTGAAGGATCAGCGGGCTTAACGGGATTTGCTCTTTGGATGACTCTATTGTTCGAATCCAGCGGTCTAAAGCAGAGACCCATTGTGTGGGTAACACGGTTGGTGCCAGTGGATCATTGTGCGCTCTGTTCAGGAAGTCTTCATCCCGACAGTTATCTTTGAATTGTCTGGGAATCTGGCGAATAAAAGGCCGGACCAGATAGAGCTGTAGTCGGCTGAGTTTCCATAACCAGGGCCGAACCAGTGGAGCAGACAGGATAACCTGATCAAAAGGCATCGGCGTGCCTTGCCTGGTATGGTGATGCAAAAGCTCGGTAATAATGGCACCCCCTGTACTCTGACCGTAGGCAAGCCATGGCCCGGGCAGCATTGACGTGCAGTACTGCATAACATCTGCCAGCACCAGGCGATAGTGTGCAAAGTCTTCAATGGTCGCTGGCTGGCCACTGGAAAGCCCGTGACCGGGAAGATCGTAGGCCAGAACGTTAAAGCCTTCTTCAATAAAGAAGCGGATAATATGCTCAAACAAGCCGACATGGTCATAGTAGCCATGGAGCAGAAATACCGAGCCTTTGGCTTCAGGTCGGGTATATAAGTGGCAGGCAATGCGGTATTCAGTGCTGTTTATATACCCCAGGCAATGCTGGACATCAGGGAGGCGCTTTTCCAGGTCAATGCGGTAATACTCAAAGTATGCCTGCTCGTGAGGATACGGAGTCAGGCCGTACGAGAGCGGGCGCATATCAGAGATAAGCTTAAGTTTGTCCATTAACTTTCTACAGGTACTTTCTGGAGGTCCTTTAAGGGAACTTCTATCTCTTTTCTGGCAACAATCTTTTCTTCAATGCCTTCGTCAGTTCGCTGACTTTCAATGAACTGGATAAGAATAATACCACGGTCGATCTTAACACCTTTGACAAACGTACTTTCAAGATGTTGGAAAAGAGGGTTGTTATACAGTACCGACTCACCTTCTTTGAAGCTGACGGAGTCTGGCTTTTCATCCGGAATGCGGCCATTGTATTTCCAGACAAATGCCTCAATCTGGTCGATCAGCTGCTCACCATCAGGTATCGGCCTGGGTAGTAGCTTGCCCATATCCTTTTCAGGAAGTCGCCCTTCGTTATATAGCTTTTGACTGATCTTATTAAACCGGACAACCTGGGCGATGCCCCGGGTTGAACGGATTTTGTGAAAAGAGGGAAGGGCGTCCTTGTCTAAGCGGATGAACAGATAGCCCGGAAACAGGGGAACGCGAGTGCTTTTTTCCTGAATGAGAGGACAATAGGCCTCAAAGCCCTGGTGCTCAAGGTTATCCCGGGCACGAACCTCTTCCCGGTTTTTGGCTTTCAGCAGATACCATCCCTGTTGCAAAGCCGCTTGTTCAGATGACATAACAAATCCTTTTGACGACGTTTACTGAAAATAACCAACGGTCAGGTAGAGTGCCATGAAGTGGTTCCCTGCAATGTGTGAACTTCATCATCAGACATTCAGCCAATTTGGCAAGTTGCCGGGCTGTCGTACAGTTAACATTGCCCTTATTTATTGAGGGCAGCACACGACAGTAGAAGTCAGTGTATGTGCTGAATACAAGAACTATGCCAGTAAAAAGCACATTAACGCAGGCCAGCAGTTGGTTTCTGCATTCAATAGAATCAGCTGATCTAAAGGTGTTCGACGAGAGCATTCTACAGGACTCAGTCACTCAGACAATACTCAATCAGCAGCAGAGTCCTTTATGGAAAGACTATTTTTTCAGGGAAGCAAGTAAACAAGGGGGGGAAAGGAAGGAAAAATACCGGAAGAACATAAATTGTCTTCCGGCTCTTTTGATCGACCGATCAGCACTTGGCTGCTGCTTCGAGCATGGCTACTGCAGGCAGAACCTTGCCTTCGACAAATTCAAGGAAGGCACCGCCACCGGTGGAAATGTACGACACTTTATCTTTAATGCCGTACTTGTCGATAGCGGCCAGGGTATCGCCACCGCCAGCGATGGAGAATGCATCTGAGTTGGCAATGGCCATGGACAGTGAACGGGTACCCTCACCGAACTGGTCAAACTCGAAAACTCCCACCGGACCATTCCACAGGATGGTTTTTGCTGCCGTGAGAACGTCGGCAAACAGCTTCTGGGTTTCCGGGCCAACGTCAAAGATCATATCGTCATCTTCAACCTCATCCACCGACTTGATGATGGCGGTCTCGTTCTCATCGAATTTCTTACCGCAAACCACATCCACTGGCATCGGGATATCACACTTTTCCATCAGGGCTTTGGCCTGAGGGATCAGGTCTGCTTCGTAGAGGGACTTGCCCACATTTTTGCCAGCAGCTGCCAGGAAGGTGTTGGCGATACCGCCACCGACGATCAGCTGGTCACAAACGCCGGACAGCGACTCAAGCACGGTCAGCTTGGTAGAAACCTTGGAACCACCAACGATCGCCGTCATCGGACGCTCTGGTTTATCCATAGCCTTGCCCAGAGCCTCCAGCTCGGCCGCCAGCAGTGGACCGGCACAGGCAACAGCGGCAAACTTGCCAACACCATGGGTGGAAGCCTGGGCGCGGTGTGCAGTGCCGAAAGCATCCATCACATAAATATCGCACAGGGCGGCCATTTTGCGGGACAGGGCTTCGTCGTCTTTCTTTTCGCCGACGTTGAAACGGCAGTTTTCCAGAATAACCAGCTCTCCGGCTGCCACGTCAAAACCAAAGTCAACCCAGTCTTTGACCAGGCGAACTTCCTTACCCAGCAGGTTGCCAATGTAGTCTGCTACTGGCTTCAGGGAGAACTGCTCTTCATACTCACCTTCAGTCGGGCGACCCAGGTGAGAGGTCACCATGACGTGAGCACCGGCTGCCAGAGCCTGCTCGATGGTTGGCAGAGACGCCAGAATACGGGCGTCACTGGTGACCTTGCCGTCTTTTACCGGAACATTGAGGTCTTCACGGATCAGCACGCGTTTGCCTGCCAGATCCAGGTCGGTCATTGTTAAAACGTTCATTGGGAGCCCTCTTGATATTCACTGATGGCTGAGTTTCTCAGAGGTAAGCATTGTTTAAGTAGCTGGCCATATTTCATATGGTTAGCTACTTATTAATACCTGCCTGGAAGAAATTGCCTGGGGAATAGCGAAAAAACGTCGGGGACAATAGCACATAAATGACACTTCAGGTATGCATTGATACGCTCTTATGACCTGAATCAAACGGTGATCCAAGAGTTTCCAAAGGGTCACAAAATTTATCGTGGATGTTGTTTGAAAACGTTAATGGTGCGGGGATAGCTGGTGACAACTTATGGCGTTTCAGGATCTCAGACTTTACAGGATACCAACACTCAGCTTCCACCAAAGTAAAAGGCAGGTATCGGCGATAAGTAGTTAACCAAATGAAATCATATATTTCTGACTAAGTTGTCAGTCACTCTGCGGCGTTGCAACTCCGGTCACATAGCTACGGCTATGCTCCCTACGTTGCGCCTTGCATAGCAACTGCCCACTTAGCCAGAAATATACGATTCCATTTGGCCAACTACTTAAAGCAAATTTCTGCGGGATTACCCGGTGATCTGATGTGAGTACGGCAATTATCTCGGGTTTCATCATTGGGGATGGTTGAAATTACCAGTTTATTCACTTTTTGTTGAACTTTTTGTGCTTTGGGAACTCTAATGCTGCTGTGTTTGACTCAGTCTATTAATAACAACTTATCAGACCAAGGGAGTGATAACGATGTTACGTGCTGACTTTTCTTCCCCCTCAACGACGTCAGCTTTTACAGCCGCCTCTGGAAATTCTGATGGATTTTCTGATGAAAAAAAACATACACAGGCCACAAACATAAAATTTGGCGATAGATTCAGAACCATTTGCCCTGTGTTTTCTAAACCTCTTTTAGATCAGGTCAATTTGGAAATAAATAATGATGATAGATATTTCTGTTCGGAGCTTGTCAATAATTTTCTGGACGGTCATCGTGGAGTAAGATATATAAATTCAAGCAATATATTTGAAAGTCTGGATTTTACTATTAATTCTGAAAATCCTTTATTCACCGCCCGTTTATGCTTTGAAATGCCAATTCAGTTTGATGAAAATAGTCATTTGATGAACAAGGAGGTATTTCAGGCCAGCTTGACTACTTCATCGGTTGCAATCCGGGCTCTATGCTCAGAAGCATTGGATAAAATGGCCGATGAATTTCAGTGGCGGGATCGTTCGGTAAACGTTGTGGGTATTTACCTCATTCGTTACCCGTTAATTCCCTCAAGGGGGATAAAAGGTATGCACTGGCATAAAGATCCCGGCAAAAAAAGTATGGTCGTTCAATTGAATGACAATACCAACGCAACCAAAACGGGTGTGAAGTATTCAGGAGGCGGGCTTAATATTGGCAAAAAGTCACCTGGTTCAAAAGTAACATTCCCTGTTAAAGGCACTGTAGAGAATTATCCTTATGGCCCTAATGACGAAGAAATCGGGAATGCCGGGTATATGTTTTCCAATGATCAAGGTGATCTGATTCACCAGCCTGAGGATATCGTATACCATAGCGAAAATAGTGACGATCTGGCAGAAAAACGCATCATAGTGGTACTAGTTGACGATTAAGGCATTCGAAAACAGCCAAAAGTACGTTATTCAGGCTCCTAGCCAGTAACCCGCAACATCCAGCATCCGATTAGCAAAGCCCCATTCATTGTCAAACCAGCATAGTAGCCTGACCAGACGGTTGGCAGAAACCTGGGTTTGTGTACCATCAACGATGCATGAGCGGGCATCATGGTTGAAATCCACTGAGGCGTGGGGCTCGTTGGTCATACCCAGTATCCCTTCAAGACGACCAGAGGTGGCCTGTTCCAGAATATGATTGATTTCTGCTGCTGAGGTGTTTCTGCTGACCTGAACCGTCAGGTCAATACAGGAAACATTAATGGTGGGAACCCGCACGGCACTGGCTGTAAATCGCCCCCTGAGTTCAGGCAGCAAACGGTTAATGCCTTTGGCAAGGCCTGTATCAACCGGGATGATGGAGTGCAGGGCGCTGCGGGTCAGACGCAGGTCGTTCTGGTGATAGGCATCAATAACCGGTTGATCATTCATGGCGGAATGGATGGTGGTCATGGAGCCATAGTCAATCCCGAGGGCGTCGTTTAACGTTTTGAGCACAGGCACAATGCAGTTAGTGGTACAGGATGCACTGGAAACAATACAGTGCCTGGCGTTTAACTGCTGTTCATTGATACCGTAAACGATGGTTGCATCCACGTCCGGTTTTGCTGGCTGGGAAAAGAGCAGACGGGAAGCTCCCCGTTCAATATGAAGATTTGCGGTAGCCCGATCATTAAACGAGCCTGAGCATTCCAGTAGCAGGTCGATGTTCAGGTCTTGCCAGTTGACTTCCTGTGGATCTGGCTGGTTAAACACCCGAATGCGGTCATCGCCGATCAACAGGTGGCTATCGTCTGCAAACACCCGGCCCGGAAAACGGCCATGGGTGGTATCATAGCGGGTCAGGTAGGTCAGCGTGTCAATATTGGCCAGCTCATTGATGGCGACCACTTCCATACCATGCACAGGATGATCACGAAAGCCATTTTCATAGAGTGCACGCAGCACGCACTGGCCGATTCGCCCATACCCGTTAATGGCCACCCTGTATGTCATCGTTTGTTTGTTTCCAGCGGTTGTTAGCGCTGGGCATTGTACCGGAAAATATCAGGAATGTGACCAGTCTCTGAGCACCTGACCCGGGTTTCAGCAAACAATTATTCTTTTTTTTATAAATGAAACTTTTAAACATTCACTCAATCTAAGGGGGCATTATTAATAGAATTAAGGAATATATCTTATGATCTCCGGTAACCCAATACCGGCTCAAAATGGCTTGGACACTGCTCAAGATGATCCGGCATCTACTGGTTCTGGCAGCTGGCTGGGTCGCGCTATTAACGTACTTAAAGCGGTGACCTGTTTTATCTCGGGAGTAGCCGCTGTGGCTGCCCTGTCCACTGGCTTCTATATTGCGGCTGCGGTATGTGGCGCGATTTTCGCGGTGTCCGGATTATCCCTGCTGTTTGGCAATAGTCACAATAAGGTGGATCCATCAGGGGCAAGCCCAGAGCCATTGTCAGATGATCCTGATGATACAGGCGCAGTCGAACTGTGTAGCACTGATCAGTCAGAACCGGTCAGTCAGGTGGTCACCCGCAGGACCCATACTCCGTCCGATTATACGACAAGCACTGTTTACAGGGGCGCGTCGACACCGTTAAAGACAATGAGTCCACCGACGGTTAATGACAGCACCAATAGTGGCAGGGGCCTCCTGCCCAAGGCTGAACTGCTGAGGTGTCACAGTACACTGGACGATGGGATCAGAAATGTCCATGTGGCTCTAGATGCCATGAGGCTGTATAGCTTAACAGCTGACAGCCCGTCATCTTACAGGAAGCATATAGGTACTCTTAGAACTGATGAACCATTTGATGAAAATTTATTTTTGCTTCTGGCAAAACGTTTAAAGGTAGATAAATCGGTTATTGATAATCACCGGCAACTGGATAAGGCTGTCAAGATTGATTTGCTGGAGAAACTGGTTGAACAGCAGAAGGATGTGCCCAAAGTACAGCTGGGGCATGTTAAAACTCAAATGGTCAATCTGGAAAACCTTAAAGAAGACCTGCAAAGCCACTCCCCGTTACTCAACATTAGTTCAATACCTGATCCGGTACCAGAAAGTAACGTGTCACATATGAAGCGTCATGTGGATGCCCTGGATTCAGTGTTGGCCAACATTAGAAAGCGCTCGCTTGCTGACCTTATCGACGCTGATGACTCATTGCATGAACGGTTGTCAGAAGCGGATGCAGCGATTAAAAAATGTCGAAATATTTTAAATGGGACTGATCGTAAATATTATTGAAGCGGGCCATTTCAGGAACCCTGAAATAGCCTGTTTGAACAAAAATCGCGGCGGCCATGGGGAAGGCCGTGCCGTACTGAAAAATATCACAAATGTGGTCAATCCCCTGGTATTCCTCCAACCGGGGCTTGTTGCAGTAATAATTATTTTTTCATAAATGAAACTTTTTAACAGGCGCACACTCTAAAAAGGGAATTCTAAGACAATAAAGGAATATACCTTATGATCTCTGGAGCCCCGATAACCCCCCAAAATAGCTTGGGGGCTGCTCAAAATGATCCGGCAACTACTGGTTCTGGCAGTTGGCTTGGTCGCACTATTAAAGTATTTAAAGGGGTGACTTGTTTTGTCTCGGGAGTTGCCGCTGTAGCTGCCCTGGCTACTGGTTTTTATGTTGTGGCTGCGGTATGCGGGGCGATTCTCGCTGTTTCCGGGTTATCCCTGCTGTTTGGCAAAAGTCATAATAACGTGGAACCATCAGGGGCAAGCCCACAGTCACCGTCAGATGATCCTGATGATTCAGGCGCAGTCGAACTGTGTAGCACTGATCAGTCAGAACCGGTTAGTCAGGTTGAACTGTGTAGCACTGGCCAGTCAGAACCGGTCAGTCAGGTGGCCACCCACAATACGCATATTCCTGCCGATCCTTTGACAAGCCCGGTTTACAGGGGCTCGTCGGTGCCGTTGCAGCCAGTGAATCCGCCGACAGTTAATGTCAGCACCAATAATGGCGTGGGCCTACTGTCCACAACTGAACTGTTAAGGTGTGACAGTGAGCTGCATGATGTTATCAGAAATGTCCGTTTTGTTCTTGAGGCCATGAGGATGAATAGCTTGACAGGGCTCAGTGGTTCTGATTACAGGCAACGAATAGGTGATCTCAGGGCCAGTGAACCATTTGATGAAAATTTATTTCTGCTTCTGGCAAAAAATTTAAAAGTAGAGAAATCGGTTATTGATAGTCACCAGCAAACGGATAAGGCTGTCAAGATTGAGTTGCTGGAAAAACTGGTTGAACAGCAGGAGGAAGGATTACAAGCGCAGTTGCAGCATGCTAACACTCACATGGTCAATCTGGAAAACCTTGAAAAAGACCTGGAACGCTATTCCCTGGTACGCAGAATTATTTCCATCCCCGATCCGGTCCCGGAAAATGAAGTGGCACAAATGAATCGTCATCTGGATGCCTTGGATACACTGTTGGCCGACATTAGAAAGTGCTCGCTGCCTGGTTGCTTTATTGACTCCGATGGTTTTTTGCAGAGACGGTTGTCAGAATTTGATGCAGTGATTAATAAATGTCGAAATATTTTAAACGGGACTGATCGTAAATATTAATGAAGTGGGCCATTTCTGGGACTCTGAAATAGCTTGTTTGAACAAAATCACGGCTTTCATGGAGAAGGCCGTTCTATACCGAAAAATACACCAATGTGGTCAATCCCTTGGCACTCCTCCAACCGGGACGGTTCAGGTAAACAATAATTTTTTTTCATAAATGAAACTTTTTAACAACTGCACACTCTAATAAGGGAATTCTAATGCAATAAAGGAATATTTTATGATCTCTGGAAACCCTACAACTCCCCCAAACAGCTTGGGAGCTTCTCAAAATGATCCGGCATCTCCTGATTCTGGCTCTTGGAAGGGGCGAGCGATCAAGGTACTTAAGGCAGTGGGCCTTTTTGTCTCGGGGGTAGTCGCTTTGCCTGTCGTGATTCTGGCTACAGGCGTTTATCTTGTGGCAACGTTATTGGGGGCAGTTTTCGTTGTACCAGCAATACCCTCGCTGTTTGACAATATTAATCAAGCTAAGGATGCTTCAGAGTACGATTCCCAATCACCGGCAGATGATGGTGATAAAGAAGATGATGGTGATAAAGAAGAAGTTCTCGGCCATATTGGTACTTGCCCGATAACACGTAACTCTACTTACGAAAGTGTCTCTGGTCATTTCAGAGAGGAAATGTTTTACCGGAACCCTTCGGATCCGGTTAATACAACGAGGTCAGAGAGGGGCAATGAAATCCCCGGTAATCGCTATAAACCGGATTTAGCTGACTTGGAGATGTGTAAGATTAATTTGCGCCTCGGGCAAGCAGAAGTTAATACAGTTCTTAGTCTCATATTTTACCATTGCTTAAAAGACTGTCGCGATCTGACTCATCCCAGGGAACAATTGGATATTCTAAAAGCTAAAGAACCATTTGATGACAAGCTCTTTCTGGAATTGGCACAAATTTTACGCGTAGAGCAATCGATTATTAATGGTCACCAGCGTATTGATAAATCTGAAAAGATTGCGTTGTTAGAAAGGGCGTATAAACAGCTGGCGGAAGTGCCTGAGTTGCAACGGAATAGTATTTGTAAACTAAAGGAGGATTTCGAGAACATTAATCAGAACCTGCATGCCTTTGTTCTACCAGACAGTTTAATTAGCGAATCTGATGCAGTTTCAGATATTGATATAGCAACAATGAAGGAGCATGTGGATGCTTTTGATGCGCTATTATCCCGCATTGACAAAAGTGCCATTGCTGAACTGATCCGGGCTGATGAAAAACTGAAACGCAGGATGTCAAAAGCAGCTGAAGCTGTCCAGAAATGTAGAAATATTCTTCACAAACCACACCGTAAATGGTCGTGAGTGGTCTATTTCAGTATCCCTGAACCAGAGAAAGTTCAGGGACCAATTCTCGGACAGCCTCCCAGGCATTCCTCCAGCCGGGGCTTGTTCCAGCAGCAATTATTTTTTTTCATAAATAAAACTTTTTAACAGCTGCACACTCTAATTAGGGCATTCTAAAGGAATATAATTTATGATCTCTGAAGCCCCGATGCCCCCCCCAAATAGCTTGGGATCTGCTCAAGATGATCCGGCATCTACTGGTTCTGGCCGCTGGCTTGGTCGCGCTATTAAAGCACTTAAAGCAGTGACCTGTTTTGTCTCGGGAGTAGCCGCTGTGGCTGCCCTGTCCACTGGCTTCTATGTTCTGGCTGCGGTATGTGGCGCGATTTTCGCGGTGTCCGGATTATCCCTGCTGTTTGGCAATAGTCACCATAACGTGGATCCATCAGGGGCAAGCCTGCAGTCATTGTCAGATGATCCTGATGATACAGGCGCAGTCGAACTGTGTAGCACAGATCAGTCAGAACCGCTCAGTCAGTTGGCCACCCACAAGACCCATACTCCTGCCAATTATACGACAAGCTCGGTTTACAGGGGCGCGCCGACACCGGTTAGACCGGGTTTAGCTGATCTGGAGACGTGTAAGCTCGAATTGTGCCGCGGGCAAGGAAAAGTTGGTATTGTTCTTAATCACCTATTTATCCATTGCTTAACAAACGCTCCCGACCTGTTTAATCCCAGGAAACAATTGGATATTCTAAAAACTAAAGAACCATTTGATGACAAGCTCTTTCTGGAATTGGCACAACTTTTACGCGTAGACCAATCGATTATTAATGGTCACCAGCGTATTGATAAATCTGAAAAGATTGCGTTGTTAGAAAGGGAGTATCAACAGCTGAAGGATGTGACTAAGGTGCAACAGGATCACACTCTTAAACTAATGGCGGATCTCGATAACATTAAACATAACCTGAAATCCTTTGTTCTACCAGACAGGTCAATTCGCGTACCAGATCCGGTTTCAGATATTGAGAGAGCAATAATGAAGGAGCATCTGGATGCTTTTGATTCGCTGTTATCCCGCATTGACAAAAGTGCCATTGCTGGACTGATCCGGGCGGATGAAAAACTGCAACGCAAGATGTCAAAAGCAGCTAAAGCTGTTCAGAAATGTAGAAATATTTTTGCACAAACCACACCGTAAATGTGAGTGAGTGGGCTATTTCAGCGTCCCTGAACCAGATAAAGTTCAGGGACAATTTTCGGACAGCCTTAACCTACCGTTACAGGCGCTTCTATTTCTCCTTCTTTCTTTACCAACGACAGTGAAGCGATAGAGAGTATTCCGCAACCAGCCATCACCGCTGCCATGGGAATGGCTGTTCCATCATGCAGGTAACCAACCAAAGCAGAGGCAATCCCCCCCATGGTAAAACGCAGTGCGCCTGCCAGGGCATTTGCTGTTCCTGCCGATTTGGGGAAGTGGGCCAGGGCCAGGGCGTTGGAGTTAGGACCCGTCAAGCCAATACAGGCGATATAGCAGGCAATCGGGATCATCAGTCCGGGCAGGCTGCCAAAGCCGGTAACCGTGTTTAGCAGGAGCAAAAGTGCAGAGACCGCTGCGATCAGGCTGCCTGAGCGCAGAATCGTAAACAGTTTGAACTGCTCAACCAGGCGGATATTCACCATATTGGTGATCCCCATGGCCAGGATGTTAATGGCAAAGAACAGCCCATACTGTTCAGCGGGGATGCCAAACAGCTCAATGTAGACGAAGGGAGAGCCGGAAATAAACGCAAACATGCCACCAAAGAAAAAAGCATGGCAGAGAATACAGCCAATGGCTTCCCGGTTTTTCAGGATGTTGGCGTAGTTCAGTGCCAGTTGTACTGGCGACACCATAAGCCGGTCTTCAGCTGGCAATGTCTCCTTAACCCGGAAAAAGGCCAGAATTAATGACAGGCAGGCGGTTATCGCCAGAAAGATAAACAGGCTCTGCCAGCCAAAGAACTTGAGAATCTGCCCGCCCAACAGTGGCGCAGCCAAGGGTGCCACGGTCATGACCATGAGAATGGAGGACAGTGCTTTGGCTACCTGTTCCCTGGGGAACAGATCCCGGATCATGGCCGGAATCGTCACCATAATGGCCGCTCCGGCCATCGCCTGCAGTACCCGGACAATAATCAGCTGGGTGGCGCTGGTACACAGGGCGGCCAGAATATTGGTCAGGATATAGAAGATGATGCCCGGGAACATGACCGTTCTCCGGCCGAACCGGTCCGATAACGGGCCACACACCAGCTGGCTTATGGCAAAGCCAATGGTATAGGCACTCAGCGTGTACTGTATCCGGCTTAATGGCTCCCCCATGCTCTTTGCGATGGTGGGCATGGCGGGCAGGTAGAGGTCAATGGCCAACGGCCCAAGTGCTGTTAGCGCCCCCAGGGTCAGAATCAGGAACAAGCGCTCGCCCCGGTTCTCTGTTGTTACCAGATGAGTTGACGTTGTCATTTTTCAGGCTCATATTTTCGGGCAGCCGGGAGTTTGGGTTTCAAGAGGTTTTTGTCCCGAAATGGCGGTGGCTGCATTTATATAAAAATTGTCTGACTTAACAGCCGAACCGCTGTAGCACTTTGAGAAATGCACGACACTGGTTTATTGTTTATGAGGGAACGTCTTGTCCGCTAAAGCAATGGTTGGTAACGGACAGGTAACGGCATCAATTTATAGTTTATACGGCTATAAATAATTCTTTCATAAAAGCATTAAGCGATAAATAGAAAAGTACACTTGTATAAATAGTACTTACCATGCATTTACTGCCGGTCGCTTCTCTGGTGATAATTTTTCTGCCGCCACGTTCCTGTGATTCGGGTGCTGGAAGTGATTGAAGCTCATGCGATAGCCGCAGCTTAATTGGATTTCACCGGTTGCAAGACATTGGTATGGCGTATTTTCCGCCAGTAACTCTTCTGGTCGCCGGGCATTAAAACCGATCAGATCCCAGCAGCCAGGGTTCAGCTGTTTCAGCAGTATGGTGACAATCGGTGAGTTGGCCAGATCAAGGTTGGTGGCAAAACTGACGTATGAGCTGTTTTTATGCGGTGTGATATGGATGGTGGCATAGCGGTTACCCCGAATCGCATTCAGGGAGTAACCACAGGGGGTAAACAGCCAGTCGCTCAGGGCAAAGTCCGGAAACAGCCTGTTCAGTTTAAGCAAACGACGGATGTCTTTAATCGTCTGGTGCTCACAGCGCAGGCTGTCAGCATTCTCCCCCCGGATATGGTACATCAGCAGTTCGCTGGTGGTGTCATCAAGCGCTGGTCCATAGGGCTTGTCCAGATGGAATACAAAGCTATGATGGCCATCCGGATAGCCCAGACGAAAGGCACAGCCGGGCACACGCTGGCTCAGTCGGTCAACGTCGTCCATAAAGGACGTCATCTGAAGATGGGGCTGGTACTCATTTTTGCGCTGGAATCGGGCGCAGCGGATATGCTCCAGAGGGGTCTGTTCAAAAAAGTAGAGGGCAGCATCCACCAAAGTAGTAGTGCCACAGGTAAGCATCAGAAACCGATCATGCCAGACAAACAGGCTGGACTCCGACAATAGATAAGCGTCACAGTGTTCGTTGCTGAGAATGGCCAGGATGTCGGCCCGGGCTCTGGCCACCATCTGTGCCCAGAAGCTTCTGCCCAGGGTCCTCAGGGAAATCCATTCCGGGCTGGTGACGATCTCTATTTTTTTTTCTGAGCCTTCAAAAAACATCACGGCAGGCTCCCTCCAATAAACTCCAGGTAGGTGTAGCCCCGGAGCCCTGATTCCAGTTCCGCCAGTATGGCCCGCTGTTGTCCTGGTGGCAGGTTTTCCCTGACCAGCTGCCGGTAGGTGCGAAGAAAGCTTTCCGGCTGCAGGTTGACATAACGCATCACCTTTTCCACGGTATCGCCCGCCTGGTAACCGGTGACTTCCACTTCTCCCTGCCCATTGATGTGGACCGAGGCCACATCGGTATCCCCGAACAGGTTATGCATATTCCCCAGAATTTCCTGGTAGGCACCCACCATGAAAATACCGATCAGGAACGGGTCTGCCGGTTGCCATTGAGGCACTGGCAGGGTGGTTTCTATGCCCTGGCCGTCTACGTACTGATTAATGACGCCGTCGGAGTCACAGGTGATATCCAGCATTACTGCCCGGCGGCTTGGCGGGCGATCCAGACCGGACAGGGGCATGACCGGAAAGATCTGATCAATACCCCAGGCATCGGGCAGGGATTGAAACAGGGAGAAGTTCACATAGAACTTGTCTGCCAGTTTGTCACTGAGTTCATCAATCAGCGGGCGATGGGCCCGGATGTGGGGGGAGAGCCGGGCTTTCAGTTCATGGCAGAGTCGCAGGCTGGTGTTTTCTGCCCAGGCCCGGTGCTCAAGCCCCAACAGTCCCATGGCAAACTGGGTGTGGACTTCTGCCAGGTCAGCCTGGCTGTTGTGATAAATCTCGGTCAGGGTGCGTTCACCCCGGCTATGACTCAGGTCTTGCCAGGAACTCCACATATTATGCAGCAGAAGGGGGGCATCCGCGCTGGGGGGGGGCAGTACTTCCGGTTCATAGCTTTCCACCCCCAGGATATCGGTGATCAGCACCGCGTGGTGTGCCACCAGGTGTCGGCCCGACTCGGAAATAATACCCGGAACCGGCAGGTCGTACTGCTGGCAGATATCGCCCAGGGTGAAGACGATATTGTTGGCGTACTCCTGCAGGCTGTAGTTCATGGAGCAGGAACTCTGACTGCGAGAACCTTCGTAGTCCACTGCCAGGCCGCCGCCCACATCAACAAACCGGATCGGCAAGCCCATACGGTGCAACTGGGCATAAAGGCGGCCACATTCACTGACACCCTTGCGCACATCCTCGATATTGGCGATCTGGGAACCCAGGTGGAAGTGCAGGAGCTGCAAAGACTCCTGTTGCCGGGCCTGCTTTAACCGTTCCACCGCATGGAGTACCTGGCTGGCGCAAAGACCGAACTTGGATTTTTCCCCACCACTGGCCTGCCACTTGCCTTTGCCCTGAAAAGCCAGACGTACCCGAAGGCCCAGACGGGGCTGAACACCCAGGCTGGCCGCTTCGCTGAGTACCATGTCCAGTTCGGTGAGCTTTTCCAGAACAATAAAAACCTGATGACCCAGCTTTTCCCCGATCAGGGCCAGGCGAATATACTCCCGGTCTTTGTAGCCGTTACAGATAATCACTGAGCTGGCCCGTTTGGCCAGGGCCAGAACTGCCAGCAGTTCCGGTTTGCTACCCGATTCCAGGCCCAGCTGTGGCTGTTTGCCGGAGGACTGACTGTTCAAAATATCTTCCACCACCGTCCGCTGCTGGTTGACCTTGACCGGGTAAACGGCCAGGTATCGATGGTTGTAACCGTAATCACGGATGGCCCAGTTAAAGGCGTGGCACAGATTATCCAGACGCTGATGGATAATCTGCGGAAAACGCACCAGTACCGGCAGGGATACGCCCTGACGGTTCAGCTGGCTGGCAATGGTACTCAGTTCAACCGGTGGTATGCCTTTGATATTGACCGTGACATGACCCTGATCGTTCAAATCAAAATGATTCTGGCTCCAGAAACGGATGTTATAGGTGGAGCGTGCTTGATCAAGGTTCCACCCGTCGCGATCCTTATTGCCAGAATATTGCGGATCTCTGGCGGTTAACGCTTCAGTCCCATCGCTGCTCCCGGCTGGTGTTGTGTTCGTTAACTCTGTTTTTTTCGCCATTACCTGCCTTAACCCCCGGGAGGCTGCCTTACTGCTTTACGCCATTGCTTCTGAAATAGCTGTTTCAATGTAACGGGGCAGGGCGAAAGCTGCCTGATGGACCGATGGAGTATAGTAGCGCGTGGTAATACCGCTGAGGGCAAACCTTGCTTCGAGTTCGACCAGGGGGATATGGCGGGCTTTAAGGTCATCGGTGCCCCAGGCAAAGGTCATGATGCCACAGGCGTAGGTGGGAACGGCGGCGCTGTAAAAATGCAGGTCCGATACATAGCTGGCCAGGCGATGGGCGGTGGTTGTTACCTCATTCAACTGCATAAACGGTACCCCGTTTTGGGCAACGAAAATGCCTTTATCAGTCAGCAGTCGTTTGCATCCCCGGTAAAATTCAGAGGAGAACAAGACTTCCCCCGGACCGATAGGGTCGGTGCAGTCAGAGATAATAACATCGAAGCTATGGTCGGCGATCCCGTGGTTGTTGACGAACCGGACGCCATCCTCAATCACCAGGTTAACTCTCGGGTCATCATAGGCCCCGGCACAATGGTTCGGCAGCCACTGGCGGCAGAGATCGACCACAGCCCGGTCAATTTCCACCATGGTGACCTGTTCAATGGATTGATGCCGGAGTACTTCCCTGAGCATACCGCCATCGCCACCGCCAATAATCAGTACGCGCTTTACCTTGCCATGGGCCAGGATGGGCACATGGGTCAGCATTTCATGGTAGATAAACTCGTCTTTTTCGGTGGTTTGAATCACGCCGTCCAGGGCCATGATGCGGCCAAAGAACCGGTTCTCAAAGATGATCAGATGCTGGTGTTCGGTGTGATCTTCAAACAGCAGCCGGTCAATCGAAAAATTCTGTCCATAGCCTGAATACAGTGTTTCCTGATAGGTATCTTCGCAGTGCATTGTTGCCAATCCTGTCGATAAATAAAAAGAACCGCAAATACTCGTTGTATGCCGATGAATCTGTTGAATATTGGACCAATAGCCAAATGATTGGCAGCGGGCCTGATGGGGAAACGGTTGTTCACGGGTATGAACTTTGGTTATTCCCTGTTGCCGCAAGGCCCACCCAGGGGAAATAAGACGACATTGTCAGATTGAAATGTTTTATTTTAAAAAAGCTGAATTAAACCTGCATGGATATCGGATGCCAAGTTGGGAAAGTGAGGAAAAAACGGCCAACAGTGTAGATGGTCGTTTTCAACGATGAGAGGACAGCCATCCCTTTACCGGGATGGCTGAATGGATTTACCCGAGCAGTTCTTCGGCGATTGCCACGATATTGTCAACAGTAAAGCCAAAGTATGGGAACAGGTCTTCTGCCGGAGCGGACTCACCGTAGGTGGTCATGCCAATAATGCGCCCATCCAGGCCAACGTACTTGTACCAGAAGTCAGCAGCAGCGGCTTCAATCGCAATACGGGCAGGCACTTCCAGGGGCAGAACGGACTGTTTGTACTCAGCATCCTGGGCATCAAACACGTCTGTCGATGGCATGGAGACCACACGTACTTTATGTCCCTGGGCAGAGAGAGCCGCCTCGGCGTTCATAGCCAGTTCTACTTCTGAGCCGGTAGCTATCAGAATCAGCTCAGGCGTACCTTCACACTCTTTCAGGATGTAACCACCCCGTTCAACCCGGGCAATCTGTTCATCGGTTCTGGCCATGCATGGCAGGCCCTGGCGGGAGAAGATCAGGGCACTGGGGCCATCAACACGTTCGATGGCATGTTTCCAGGCGACGGCAGATTCTACCGTGTCACATGGACGCCATGCATTCATGTTCGGTGTCATGCGCAGGCTGGCGATTTGCTCGATAGGCTGGTGGGTTGGACCATCTTCACCCAGGCCGATGGAGTCGTGGGTGTAGACCAGGATTGAGCGCTGTTTCATCAGCGCGGCCATACGGACGGCGTTGCAGGCGTATTCCATAAAGACCAGGAAGGTTGCGCCGTAAGGAATGAAACCACCGTGCAGGGCAATACCGCTCATCATGGCGGTCATGCCGAATTCACGGACGCCGTAAAACAGGTAGTTGCCATCAGCATCGTCACGCTTGATGCCTTTGGAGCCGCTCCACAGGGTCAGGTTGGAGCCCGCCAGGTCTGCCGAACCGCCAAGCAGTTCCGGGAGGAGCGGACCGTAAGCGTTCAGGGTGTTCTGGGAGGCCTTACGGCTGGCGATCTTTTCACCTTCCTGTTGGCAGGACTTGATATAAGCCGATGCCTTTTCGGCAAAGTCAGCGGGCAGATCACCTTTCTGGCGACGGGTAAATTCTGCCGCAAGCTCCGGGTATTCGGCCTGATAGGCTGCGAACATTCCATTCCAGGCGGTTTCTTTGGCGGCACCGGCTGCTGTGGCATTCCACTGGTTGTAGATGTCAGCAGGCACTTCAAACGGTGCATGCTGCCAGCCGAGACGCTCGCGGGTCAGCTTGATTTCATCATCGCCTAACGGCGCGCCGTGGCACTCCTCTTTACCGGCTTTGTTGGGTGAACCAAAGCCGATAATGGTTTTACAGCAGATCAGCGTGGGTTTGTCCTGTTCGGCGCGGGCGGCTTCAATGGCGGCTTTGATCGCTTCAGGGTCGTGACCGTCAACCGCCGGAATGACATGCCAGTTGTAAGCTTCAAAGCGCTTGACGGTGTCGTCGGTGAACCAGCCTTCCACTTCACCATCAATGGAGATGCCGTTGTCATCGTAAAATGCCACCAGTTTGCCCAGGCCCAGGGTGCCCGCCAGGGAGCAAACTTCATGGGAGATACCCTCCATCATGCAGCCATCACCCATAAAGACGTAGGTATGGTGGTCAACAATATCGTGCCCAGGCTTGTTGAACTGAGCGGCCAGTGCCTTCTCGGCGGCGGCCATACCAACGGCATTGGCGATGCCCTGGCCCAGGGGACCGGTGGTGGTTTCAATGCCCGGTGCATAACCATACTCGGGATGGCCTGCCGTTTTGGAGTGCAGCTGACGGAAGTTTTTCAGGTCATCAGTGCCCAGATCGTACCCGGTCAGGTGCAGCAGGGAATAGATCAGCATGGAACCATGGCCATTGGACAACACAAAACGGTCACGATCCACCCACTCTGGATTGGCGGGGTTGTGATTCAGATAGTCGCGCCACAGCACTTCAGCAATATCAGCCATCCCCATGGGGGCACCGGGATGACCGGATTTGGCTTTTTGTACGGCGTCCATGCTGAGGGCGCGAATGGCATTGGCAAGCTCACGACGTGAGGACATGGGAATCTTTGCTCCTGGGAATCCAGTCTGGTTAAATTCGCGCGCTAGTTTAGCGAAACCGGCAGCATTCTTCATCCATATTGGTTTACTGACTAGATGCAGAGAAATAATCTGCTATTACTGTCTGTGAGATTGAAAACAACAGGTGAGATGGAAAACAAGGCAGGCCTATTAATGAAGTGATTGAAACGTTGAACTATCATCGGTGCGTGGTGTCACATATGTACGTGTTTTGTACGTTGAATTCCGGAGGCTTTATGAGCCCCTTAACTGGTACCCAACCGCTCCCCAGGGATAGTTTTACCACGCCAGAATCAAAGAAGGAGAAGGCTGTCGATAAGAGAGCCATGTCGATAGAGTCAAAGCAATCCTTGCCACAGAGTAACCAGAGAGGGCTGTCAGATTACAATATCAAGGTTGACGGTAAAAGAAATGCCATAACTGTCGGTGCAGAAGGAAAAATGCACGACGAATACTGTGCAAAATGCCGGATGGCCGCTGACCAGCAGAATAACTCCAATACCTGTGTCAGTAAAAAGGAAGTGATGCATGACTACCGCCAGGATGGCATCTGGTCCTGGGGTCTGAATGGCGTGAACATTGCAGGTTATCCTCAGTGTCCTGTGCCTGGTTGTGCAGGCCATATTCCGGAAGGCGCAATGCTGATCGGTAAGCACTGGAGATAAAGACAGGCTTCATAATCCGGGCATCAGTTGGTCAGCCTCCTAGAGTTCCGTTCGCTCATGGTAATGTCTGCCCAAATGCTTGATGGCGATCAGCCACAGGGCAATGGCCAGTATAAAAGCCCCTGCCAGCCAGGACATGGCAAGGCTGAGGGAGCCAAAAAGGGTAATTAAAATCTGTTGAAAAAAAGAGCTGCCTGACTTGCCAACCCGAGTCACCACTAACTCAATAGCTGCTTTTCCCTTGTACTTTCGCTCAGCATCAAGAGGTACGAAAGTGATCTCTTTGGTGGCATCAAACAGCGTATATTTTGCCGACTTGCCAAGGGCATGGCAGTACATGCCGATCTGCAAGCCGATCATGGTCAGATCCATATAACAAATACCGAAAAAGCTGACCTGTGATTTCTGAAACATGGCCAGGAGAAAAAAAGGCAGGGCCGTGGCTGTCAGAATAATGGGGGTTGCGAAAGCCGCTGCCCACCAGCTGATCTTCAGCAGGGTTGGCGTTAGCAGACCACAGATAAGACTGCCTATGCCGCTGATCATGGCCACCTTGCCCATAAACATCGAGTAGTCTGCCTCGCAGGGGTACAGCTGCACCAGCTGGCTTTTCCAGGCCAGCTCAACCATGTTAATGGCGATGCAATAAGCCAGCATAACCAGCGCAATGCTGGCCAGGTACGGGCAGCGCAACAGGTATCGTGCGCTGGCCAGCAACGGCAGGTTGGTTGGGGTGTGTGTCTTCCCGCTGGCGCTACCTGTGAGGTTGTTCGAAGTTAAGCGGTAGCAGTATTCATTGAGCAGCAGAATCAACAGCCCGAAAAGCACGAACAGAAGTGATAAGATCTCCAGGCTCTCCTGCCAGCCTGAATCCGGGGCCATAACTCCCCTGGAAACGCAGTAGTAAAGCATAGGGCCGGAAATAATGGATGCGCTGCTGCCGATCATGGTGATCAGGGGATATTGCCGGGTGGCACTCTGGGCATTGTGGAAATCATTGACGGCTGTCCAGAAGAGGGTGCAGATCACCGCCGATCCCCAGAGTTCCGCCACGGCAAAGAACAGCGTCAGGGGCCAGTAATAGACCATGCCGACAATAAATTGCAGGTTTTCATGGATGAGTGGGGACAGCAGGGCAAGCGCTGCGGTGGGGGCGAAAGACTCCAGGTTTGGATGGATCACCATGGAAAACAACGGCATCCAGATCAGAAAAGGGATTAATGCAACGGCAAACAGGGTACGTTTACTGAGCCGGTTAGCCAGAAAGCTGTAGGTGATTAAAAAAATAAAAGCGACAGGCATGACAACGATCAACTTGATGAAGGGAATGGCTTCCGCACCAAGCCGGGTTATGAGCAATGACTCTTTCAGGTTCCAGAGTATGTCAAAGTTGAAGGTGCAACAGGACAGCATGGCAATTTGCAGATAAAGCATCGAATTGGAATTACCAGCAACGTTTCTGGATGAATTTTTAGTCATATACCGCGTGTTTCCTACCTCCCGTTATTGCTTCCAGATACTGATGCTCAGCAGGCTGTTGTCATTCAGGCACAGAAAGTGCTGGATAAATATAGTGCAGAGATTGGATTTCTTGTGTCTATTGATTGTATATAAAAATATTTTGATATAGATTTTGGCTCTTGCTAAACTTCCCCCTTCGAATATCCCGGTAAATGAGTCAATGATTTACTGTGCTTAAGTGATTGGAAAGGATGACGTGTGTTGACGGATGCTTTTGAGCAGCTGGCCACGGTGAGCAAAGCCAGTGGCGATGTTCTGAGATTACAGATTCTGAGGGTCTTGAGCACAGAGTCTCTCGGTGTGCTGGAGCTGAGCGGTGTGTTTGCCATGCGTCAGCCAGCCATGAGCCATCATTTGAAGGTTTTGTCTCAGGCCGGGTTAGTCTCAACCCGCAAAGAAGGCAACACGGTTTTCTACCGTCGGGCACTGCCCACATCGGCAGGTCATCTTGAAGGGGTTGTCCGCTCATTGTTTCAGGCGGTGGATGGTATACCGCTACCTCAAGATCTTGCCGAACAGCTTCAGGCCATTCGCCTTCAGCGGGCGGAACTGTCCCAGGCATTTTTTGCCCGCAATAGCGAAGAATTCCGTCAGCACCAGGAGTTGATTGCCGAGCACCAGCTCTATGCTGAAACGGTGGCAGACCTTATTGAGACTACCGACTTTCCTGAACAGAGCCTGGCCCTTGAGCTTGGTCCCGGTGAGGGAAACTTTCTGCCAATACTCGCCTCTGTGTTCAAGCTGGTTTACGCACTGGATAACTCGGAAAAAATGCTGAGTTACTCCCGGGCGCTGGCCAAACAGCAAGGCATTGGCAATGTCACTTTTGTTCATGGCGAGATCCAGTCGCTGAGCAACATGACCAGCGCCTTTGACTGTATCGTCATCAATATGGTGCTGCATCATGTTCCCAGTCCGGCGGACATCTTTAACTGGTCTTCCCGGCTATTGAAGCCCGGTGGGAGCCTGTTTATCAGTGAACTCAGCCATCATGACCAGGACTGGGTTCGGGAGTCCTGTGGTGATCTGTGGCTTGGTTTCAGTGCGGGTGAGTTGGCTCAATGGGCGGATAAAGCGGGATTAATCAGCGGTGAATCCCAGTATCTGGGGTTACGCAATGGTTTTCAGATCCAGGTCCGACGTTTCTTCCTTGCCGGATAAACGATGACCTGGTTAACGCCTCAATTGAACGTATTTTATGAGCAGATGGTTTCATGAAATCAAAGAGGCGCACTCAATTTTTTCAAGAGGGTAAAACGGCTATGTCTGAGTATTCGCTATTCACATCGGAGTCGGTATCTGAAGGGCATCCAGACAAAATTGCTGACCAGATTTCTGATGCTATTCTGGACGCCATCATCAAGGATGACCCGGAAGCACGGGTTGCGGTAGAAACCATGGTGAAAACCGGCATGGTGATTGTTGCCGGTGAAGTACGCACCACCACCTATGTTGATATTGAAGAGCTGGTTCGTAATGTCGTCACCAGCATTGGTTATAACCATGGAGACCTGGGCTTCGATGGTGAGTGCGTTGCGGTTCTGAATGCCATTGGCAAGCAGTCTGTGGACATTGCCGTTGGTGTTGATGAAACCGACGAACACGAACAGGGCGCTGGTGATCAGGGCCTGATGTTTGGATATGCTACCAATGAAACACCGGTGCTGATGCCTGCCCCTGTGTACTATGCCCATGAGCTGGTTAAGCGCCAGGCGCAGTTGCGCAAGAATGGTGTGTTACCCTGGTTGCGTCCTGACGCCAAGAGTCAGGTAACCATGCGTTACGACCAGAATGGTAAGGTGCAGAGTGTCGATGCTGTGGTGCTTTCTACCCAGCACTCTCCGGATGTCTCTCTGGATGAAATTCGTCGTGAAGTGCTGGAGCAGATTATCAAGCCTGTATTCCCGGAAGGCTGGCTCCATGAAGACACCAAATACCACATTAACCCGACGGGTATATTTGTGATTGGCGGGCCTGTTGGTGACTGCGGTCTGACCGGACGCAAGATTATTGTTGATACCTACGGTGGCATGGCCCGTCATGGCGGTGGTGCCTTCTCCGGTAAGGATCCATCCAAGGTTGACCGTTCTGCCGCCTACGCCGGCCGTTATGTTGCCAAGAACATTGTTGCTGCCGGTTTGGCGGATCGTTGTGAGATTCAGGTGTCCTACGCCATTGGTGTTTCTGAGCCTACCTCGATTTCCATTAACACGTTTGGCACCGGTAGGGTGTCCGATCAGCGTATTGTTGAACTGGTGCGTGAATATTTTGATCTGCGTGCCGGTGGACTGGTGAAGATGCTGGATCTCAAGCGTCCAATCTATCAATCCACGGCAGCCTATGGCCACTTTGGCCGGGAAGAGGCCGAGTTCACCTGGGAGCGCACCGATAAAGCGGAACAGCTTCGCAAGGCTGCAGGCCTTTAATTTTTCCTTCTTCAGGCAGCCGGTTGGCTGCCTTTTTTACCTGCTTTTCTCAATACTCTTTCCTTTCCTCTGTATTGTTCTACCTTGCCAATAAAGCAAATGCAGCATCTATATCAAAGTTTGTTGATATAGGTTGTTGCCGCTGCTAGACTGCAAAATAATTCGGATAATACGCAGAACAGGATACGTTTTATGAGTGCTAACCCTGAGTTAACTGCTGATTTGCACAGCGCCACCAAGGGCCCGGACTACCGGGTGGCTGATATTTCCCTGGCGGACTGGGGAAGGCGCGAGATTCAGATTGCCGAAGGTGAAATGCCGGCACTGATGGCGATCAGAGCCAAATACCGTGATTCTCAGCCGCTGAAAGGCGCAAAGATCATGGGCTGCATTCACATGACCATCCAGACTGCGGTACTGATTGAAACGCTGGTAGCACTTGGTGCTGAGGTACGCTGGTCTTCCTGTAATATCTTTTCTACCCAGGATCACGCCGCCGCCGCCATTGCCGCAGCTGGCATACCGGTATTTGCCTGGAAGGGTGAGACCGAAGAAGAATTCTGGTGGTGCATCGAGCAGACGGTCCTCGATGGTGCCGGTAAGCCCTGGCAAGCCAACATGGTGCTGGACGACGGCGGTGACCTGACACTGCTGTTACACGACAAGTACCCTGCACTGCTGGACAACATTCACGGCATTTCTGAAGAGACCACCACCGGGGTTCACCGCCTGCTGGAGATGCTGGAAAAAGGTACCCTGAAAGTACCGGCAATCAATGTTAATGATGCGGTCACCAAAAGTAAGAACGACAACAAGTATGGCTGTCGCCACTCTTTGAATGATGCCATCAAGCGGGCCACCGACCATCTGCTGGCGGGCAAGAAAGCGCTGGTGATTGGTTACGGTGATGTGGGCAAAGGTTCCGCCGCTTCGTTGCGTCAGGAAGGGATGATTGTCAAGGTAACGGAAGTGGATCCGATCTGTGCCATGCAAGCCTGTATGGATGGCTTTGAAGTGGTTTCACCCTACATTGATGGTGTTAACGATGGCACCGACGCTGCTATCAACCGGGAGCTGCTGGCCACCACTGACCTGCTGGTGACCACCACGGGTAACGTTCATGTCTGTGACCGCCACATGCTGAAAGCCCTGAAAAATGGCTGTGTGGTTTGTAATATTGGCCATTTTGATACCGAAATAGACACGCAGTTCATGCGGGATAACTGGACCTGGGAAGAGGTCAAGCCGCAGGTCCACAAGATCGTCCGGGATGACTCTTGCAATGATCACCTGATACTGCTTTCCGAAGGGCGACTGGTAAACCTGGGCAATGCTACCGGACACCCGTCGCGTATCATGGACGGCTCCTTTGCTAATCAGGTTCTGGCCCAGATTCACCTTTATGAAGCAGGGTTTGCTGACCTGCCAGCCGATCAAAAATCAGACAAGCTGGCTGTAACCGTACTGCCCAAGAAACTGGATGAAGAAGTCGCTGCCTACATGGTGGAAGGCTTTGGTGGTGTGATTACCCGGCTGACTCAAGGCCAGGCTGACTACATCAATGTACCTGTTGATGGCCCCTTCAAGAGCGACGATTACAAGTACTAAATGTCTTTTTCGCTGGCTGATGTCTCTTCACCAGCCAGCGACCTCTGCTGGTGATTACCATGGCAAATACAATAACCAATAATACTCCTGTCAGCTTTGAGTTCTTTCCCACTAAAACAGAAGAGGGTGCCCGGAAACTTGAGCAGAATGCCCTCAGCCTGGCCAGATACCAACCGGAATTTTTCTCGGTGACCTACGGTGCTGGTGGCTCAACACGGGACAGAACCCTTGAAACTGTGCTGTCAACTCAGAGCCAGACTCGAATAGCAACCGCTCCTCACCTTTCCTGCGTTGGTGACTCCCGGGAGCAGATTAAAGAGTTGCTGAATTTTTACCGTGACCAGGGCATTGAGCGTATTGTTGCCCTGAGAGGTGATCTGCCTTCAGGTATGGGACGTGACAGTGGCGAACTGCGCTACGCCAATGAGCTGGTGGAGTTTATTCGTACTGAAACCGGGGATCACTTTCATATCGAGGTTGCCGCTTATCCGGAAGTTCATCCGCAGGCACCCAATATGGAAAAGGATCTGGCAAACTTCAAGCGTAAGGTGGATGCCGGCGCGGATTCGGCGATTACCCAATATTTCTTTAATGCAGACAGTTATTTCTATTTCCTGGAGCGTACGCACTCACTGGGCATTGATCTCCCGGTGATTCCCGGAATCATGCCGATCACCAACTATAGCCGCCTGGCTCGCTTTTCCGATGCCTGTGGTGCCGAGATTCCACGATGGATTCGTAAGCAACTGGAAGCCTATGGCGATGATATCAGCAGTATTAAGCAGTTTGGTGAAGAGGTGGTAACCCGGCTCTGTGAGAGGTTACTGCAAGGTGGTGCTCCGGGTTTGCACTTTTATACCCTTAATCAGGCGGTTCCCTGCCAGGGTATCTGCGATAACCTGGGCATTTTGGCTGATTGATGGCATGAGTTATGAGTTGTGAGGGAATTGTGAATGGTATTATTATTCCTGTTCCTCCGTAACTCATAACTCTCAACCCAGTGCCCCTCCATGAGAAACCCTCGTATTTATTCAGCGCAGCCGCTTCAGGCTGACAGCTCCATCGAACTTTTTGAAAATGCCGCCAATCATGTTGGCCGTGTTTTGCGCATGAGACCCTCAGAGCCCCTGGTGCTGTTTAATGGTCAAGGGGGAGCCTGGCAGGGAACCGTAGAGAGCGTTAGCAAAAAGTCGGTTACCGTTTATCTTGAGTCGTTTATCGAGGGTGATGCCCAGTCCCCCCTGACTATTGAGCTGGGTCAGACACTCAGCCGTGGTGAGCGTATGGATTATGCCATTCAGAAGGCAACGGAAGCGGGTGTTACCGCCATTACCCCATTATGGAGTGAGCGTTGTGAGGTGAAGCTGAATGCAGAACGTTTGGATAAACGGGTCAAACACTGGCAACAGGTGGCTATCAGTGCCTGTGAACAGTGTGGCCGTAACATCGTACCGACCATACATACGCCCGTTAAGCTGGAAGACTGGCTCACCACCCGGGCGACTGAACTGAACTTTGTACTGCATCATCGAACCAGAGAGAAACTCAGTGGTTTTGCCCAGCCAGAATCGGTATCTCTGTTGATTGGCCCGGAGGGTGGATTAACCGCTCAGGAAATTGAGTTGGCTGAGGGTCACCGCTTCAACCCGCTGGCGTTAGGCCCCCGTGTGCTGAGAACGGAAACTGCACCGGTAGTGGCGATTACGCTGATGCAGTACCTCTGGGGAGACTACTGAATGTTTGTCGCCCGGTGCTGCCATAACGGTTATTCTGTGATTCTTCACACTATTGGTCGGTGTCCGGGCCGTTTTCAGGATCAGAATAGAAGGGTTGACGAAACTACCCCACTTCTCCTTGCTACTGACTTTCTTATTACCGAAAAAGACCTGCGCCCACCTTATCAGAAACCACCAGCCATCTCGTGTTCTGGTTCTGTTTCAGCGGCTGTTTTCGGCATCGCCTAAATTAGTGCCCCAAAACCATTTTTATAGCAAAACTTCATGCAACTCGATGGGATATATGGGTGTTTATCACTATACATGCAAAGTTGATGGTGTGAAAAAATGCCGATGATTTTTCGCTGGGCTTAATATTGAGCCCTTGTCTTGATACTGGTCTTAACAAAAGTATTTATTCCATAAACAGTCAGCCCAGTGAGCAAACGTTTGTACGGTCATTGGGTTGAAATAAGGAAGTCTTGATGGCTCATTTGATCGACGAAGTTCTGTTTCAATCAGGTAACAAGTTCAAGAATCGTATCGTGATGGCTCCGATGACGATTCAATCCGCCTTTTTTGATGGCGGCGTCACCCAGCAGATGATTACCTATTACGCCGCTCGCTCTGGCGATGCAGGTGCTGTAATTGTCGAAAGTGCTTTTGTGGAAAATTACGGCAGAGCTTTCCCCGGCGCACTGGGTATCGATACTGACGGCAAAATTGCTGGTCTGAAGCAACTGGCGGATGCCATCAAGGCCAAAGGTTCAAAAGCTATTCTGCAAATCTACCACGCCGGTCGTATGGCAACGCCTGAGTTTAATGGTGGCCATAAACCGATCTCAGCCAGCCCTGTCGCTGCGCTGCGTGATAATGCGGAAACCCCGCTGGAAATGACCGAAGAGCAAATCGAAGAGATGATCGAGTTGTTCGGCAATGCCGTGAACCGTGCCATTATCGCCGGTTTTGATGGTGTTGAAATCCACGGTGCCAACACTTACCTGATCCAGCAGTTTTTCTCGCCACACTCCAACCGCAGAAATGACCGGTGGGGTGGCGATATTGAAAAGCGCACCACATTCCCGCTGGCTGTTCTGGCCAAAACCAAGCAGGTGGCACAGTCTCATAACAAGGCTGATTTCATTGTCGGTTATCGCTTCTCACCTGAAGAGATCGAAGAGCCGGGTATCCGCTTTGAAGATACCATGTTCCTGTTGGATAAACTGGCGACAGAAGGCCTGGACTATTTCCACTTCTCTATGGGCAGCTGGGCACGTAACTCTATCGTAAACCCGGAAGACAAAGAGCCACTGATCAACAAGTATCGTCAGCTGCAGTCTGAGGCGGTGGCCAGCGTACCGGTAATCGGTGTGGGTGGTATTGCCCAGACTGGCGATGCACAAAAAGCACTGGCCCAGGGTTATGATATGGTGGCCGTGGGCAAGGGCTACCTGGTTGAACCTACCTGGGCAACCAAGGCTCTGAACAATGAAACCTGCGCCGAGTTCGCCGATATCGCTCAGCAGGAAGCCCTGCTGATCCCGACGCCGCTGTGGGACATCATGGATTACATGATTGTCGACAGTGCGGCAGAAGCGGAAAAACATCAGCGCATCAAAGAGCTGCAAGGTATTGAGATCCGTTTCCAGCCAGGAACTTATACCGCTTATGGCCGTGGCCACAATGGTGACCTGCCGGTGACGGTAACCTTCTCTGAAGATGAGATTCTTGAGATTGTGGTGGACTCTTCCAGAGAGTCAGACGGTATCGCCAACCCGGCCTTTGAGCGTATTCCACAGCAGATCGTTGATGAGCAGACGCTCAATATTGACGTGATCTCCGGCGCAACCGTCAGTAGTCAGGCGGTAATCGACGGTGTTTCCAATGCGGTTGATCTGGCCGGTGGTCACTCCGAGGCTCTGCGTGTGAAAGCGCGTAAGGCAGTTGAGTGGATCGCGCAAACCATCGAAGAGAGCGCCGATGTGGTGGTGATCGGTGGTGGCGGTGCCGGTTTGAGTGCGGCACTGACAGCCCTGGACAAAGGCAAGTCAGTTATCCTGCTGGAGAAGTTCCCGGCCATCGGTGGTAACACGGTCCGTACGGGCGGTTGGGTTAACGCTGCTGAACCCGCGTGGCAGGGTGATTTCGCGGCACTGGCGGGTGAAAAAGAGACCCTTATGGCCCTGGCTGAGACGCCAGAGTCTGAGTTCGCCGGTGAATATCTGGACGATTTCCGTACCCTGAAGTCACAGCTGGATAATTACTTCAACCAGCACGACCATGGCAACAAATACCTGTTCGACTCGGTAGAACTGCACCGGATCCAGACCTACCTGGGCGGTAAGCGTACCGACCTGAATGGCGAAACCATCTATGGTCAATACGATCTGGTCAAGCAGCTGACTTCCCGCTCCATGGAGTCCATCGACTGGCTGAGCGAGAAAGGCATCGAGTTTGAGCGTGGCCTGGTGGATATCGCTGTTGGTGCCCTGTGGCGTCGTGCCCACAAGCCAAAGCGTCCAAAAGGCGTTGAGTTTGTTGATAAGCTGCAAAAGCGCATTCTGGAACAGAATGGTCGCATCATCACCGATACCCGGGCTACTGACCTGATCGTTGAAGATGGCAAGGTTGTGGGTGTCAAGGCGATCCAGGCCAACGGTAATGAGCTGATTGTAAAAGCGAGCCACGGTTTGGTCATGACTTCTGGCGGCTTTGGTGCCAATACCCAGATGATCAAGAAGTACAACACCTATTGGAAAAATATTGCTGACGATATCAAAACCACCAACTCCCCTGCGCTGGTGGGTGATGGTATCGAAATGGGTGAAAAAGTCGGTGCCGAGCTGGTGGGAATGGGCTTTGCCCAGCTGATGCCAATCGGTGATCCGAAGTCCGGTGCTCTGCTGACTGGCCTGATTGTACCACCGGAGAACTTTGTCTTCGTTAACCAGAAGGGCAAGCGTTTTGTTGATGAGTGCGGTACCCGTGACAAGTTGGCCGACGCCTTCTTCGACAATGGTGGCACCGTTTACATGATTGCCGATGCCGAGATTCGCAAAACAGCGGCCAACACCTCTGATGAAACCATCGCCCGTGAAATCAGCGAAGGCATCATCCTGGAAGCGGATACGCTGGAAGAACTGGCCGACAAGATGGGTGTGCCACAGGCGGAATTTGTGCAAACCATCAAGCAGTACAACACATGTGTTGAGCAGGGTCACGATCCTGAATTCAACAAGAGTGCGTTCGGCTTGAAGGTGGAGCACGGACCGTTCTACGCCACACCACGTCAGCCTTCTATTCACCACACCATGGGTGGCTTGAAGATCGATACCAGCACACGAGTGATTGGCAAGGATGGTAACGTTATTGCTGGTCTGTACGCAGCGGGTGAAGTCACTGGCGGTATCCATGCCGGTAACCGTCTGGGTGGTAACGCCCTGATCGATATCTTCACGTTTGGCCGTATTGCCGGTGAAAGCGCGGCGGACCTTGTTTAAGGTGTAGCGGCGACAACCAAAAGCCTGCCCTGCCAAGTGGCGTGGCGGGCTTTTTAGCAGCGAACTATTTCATACAAAAGTACCAGTTCATGCAGAAGTACCAGACCAGATTCCAGATGATGGGAACAGTGATTGATCTGGTCGTTTATCATCAAAATGGTGAGCAGCTGCTCAAAGCGGCCTATCACCAACTTTCCCAATACGCCCAGCGGTTCACGGTTAATCAGCCTGCTGTCAATCAACCAGATAGTGAGCTGATGGCGATCAACCAAAATGCGGGCATCGCACCCATCGCGGTTGAGTCTGATCTCTTTCACCTGATCAACGTCGCCAAGGCGGCAAGTCAGGACAGGCGCAACCCTTTCAATATTGCTATTGGCCCTCTGGTCAAGCTCTGGCGCATCGGCTTTCGGGATGCCAGACTGCCATCAGCGGCGGAGATATCTGCACGGTTGGCGCTGGTCGATCCCGATAACATTGTCCTGAACGAGCAGGAGAGAACGGTATTTTTGCGTCAACCCGGTATGGAGATCGACCTGGGGGCCATCGCGAAAGGCTATTTTGCCGATCAGGTCAAACAAGCGCTGGTCAACGCCGGTGTTGACCATGGCTTTATCAGTCTGGGGGGCAATGTGGTCACCATCGGTCACTCCCCCACCAATGCCAACCGGGCCTGGAATGTGGGTATTCAACACCCGCTGGCAGAGCGGGGCACCATTATTCGTGCGCTGCCACTGAACGATGCTTCCATGGTCACCTCTGGCATCAACGAACGCTATTTTGATGTCAATGGTCAGCGTTACCACCATCTGCTGGATGCACAAACCGGTATGCCCATTGCCACGGAGATTGCCAGTCTGACCATTATTTCCAAACACTCCGTTGATGGTGAAATCTGGAGTACTGCCGGGTTTTTATCCTCGGCGGATGATGCGTTGCACTATTTATGTCAACAGGCATTTATCGAAGCCGTTGTTGTGACAAAGGATGGCACCGTTAAGATGACCGATGGACTGGTTGATCATGGTCGTTATATTGCTTTGCGGTGAATAGACCATCTACCAGCCAGTTCTGCTCCAGTTCATGTCTGCGGTATGAGAAGCACTGGCTGCGGGAATCCCGCCAGCAACCATGACGGTTTAAACACACGTTGCCGAAAAAACATCCGATTTTAAACAGAAGGAATATTAACTGTTGAATTAAAAACCACCTGAAAATTTTGGGATTATTGAATCGTTTGCGAAGAATAAATATTGCACTATGATGATTTAATCATGCACAGGATTGCCTGAATCGCCATAACCAGTTAGAGAAATAATTTGTATGTTTGCAGTTAATAATGACAATAATCCCAGTGCAGGTATTAATTATAATCCTGAAAGCCCACGTCCGGATGATACATCTGCCAGTCATGTTTTCCAGGGTTTGTATGAAGTAACGCAAATCCAAACCGACAAAATTACCAGAGCTTTTGTTAATCAAACTGAATTATTCAAACCTCAGCTGGGTGAACCGGGTTTTCCCCGGTTGGACCAGAAAAATGTCAGCAGATTAATTACCAATAAAGTGGCAATTGTGCCTGAAGGTACTGCACCTCAGATCGGGATAGCCGAAGTGAGTCCTTCAGCTAATGGTAGTAATACTGCGGTAAATGGCCCGTTTGCAAATGCAGTGGCATTAACCAATCAGTCAGTTGGCAAGAATCAGTCTTTGCCCGTGCTCAACAATAGTGATTGTGAGGCTTCTTCCCGTCTGTTTGATGCTTTCCAGGCTGGCAATGCTCAACTTGTCATCCAGTATTGTCAGCAAATACTGGGCAGCCCCCGCGATGAGTGGGTAAAGCAAACACTGCTGGAAGCCAAAAACCCTGCTGGTATTCCCGGTCTCTACATAGCGCTCAAAAAAGGTCATACCGACTGCATCAGTGCCTTTCTCGATCAGGTACAATGCAGTAACCTGAACGTTGAAATGAAGCAGAAACTGTTGGCACCCCAAGCCCTTTTAAACAACACGCCAGGTCTTCTTCTGGCTATGAGAAATGGCCACGCTGACCTTGCCCGCACCTATTGCGAATGGATACTATCAACAAATAACTCTGATTGCTGGAAAGAAGAACAGCTAATGGCTATTGATTTATCTCCTATTGAAGGGTTAGACGGGCCAGATTATCGAGCGCCCGCTTTGCACGAAGCCATGGAAAAAAACCACAGTGAGTGTGTTAAGGTTTTTTGTAAATTAGTTTTAGCCAGTAATCTCAGCGTTCATATCAAAGAGAATCTGATAACAGCTAATCAAGTTGAATGGCCATTGAGGCCGGGTCTCTACAGTGCTTTTCTTAAAGGCAAAGCTCACAGTACGGAAGCTTTTTGCCAACAGGTTCTGGAAGCAAAACTTAACGTTAGCGTGAAGCACAGGTTGTTGGCACCAAAATGGTATGGTGCAACAATCAAGCAGGAAGCCAATTTGGGATCTGAATTATTTCAGATATACAAAACCACTATAAAAGATAGCAATTTGAATTTTATAGCAAAAACATCACTAACATCTGGTGTTTTAAATCGGTTAAAAAGAACTTTTGATCCTGTCCGCCTTTATCTCAACGTTCGTGATGCAGTTCGGTAGATAAGTTACAGGACCGGGGAACTGATTATTAAACGAATGGCCTTACTATCAAATTGCGAACAGTTTTCGTCACCAAATTGTGGATAAGTAACTGGCAAATAGGTAATGGTTTGGCTTTTTCGTTTCATTAACAACCTCCACCAGCTAAATCGCTGGAGGATGTCAATTTCTGTTCCACAAGAGAAAGATCCGGAATTGAAGCAGGAACGTCTCTCATAATAATCCGATATTTCTCCATGGGGCCTTTTTCCTCGGCGGAATTCCGTACTTCTTCCCGTACCAGTGTTAATGGCTGTGGAACCCCCTGCACCACCATGGCATAGAATGGCAGGCTATCGTTTTTGCTGGTGCGATGCATAATGGCAATACGATTGGTGGCAGAGAACTCGGCAAATCGTCCCTGGTTCAGTCTTTCAAAGGAAACCACCGGGATCTTTGTACCCCGCCAGTCAAGATCACCCAGCAGCCATTCGGTTTCCGGGTAATTGGCTTCCGGACGACTGTAGTCCTGAATACCGGCGATGCATGCTGAAGGTATCAGCAGGGGGCGCTGCTGCATGGGGATCAGCACGGACGAAATGGGCTTGTGGGACATGGTTTCCTCTTCTTTCTGCTATTGTGCGGTTGTTGTGAAGGGCAGGGCTTCCCGGGAAGCCCTGCTATCACGCTGTCTCAACTTCAATCAGTTTTTCAATCGCTTCGAGTAATGGCCCTTCCTGGAAAGGTTTGCCTATGTACTCATTGACACCCAGGCTTAAGGCCCGGTGGCGATGTTTCTCACCGGTTCTGGAGGTGATCATGATAATCGGCAGGTCTTGAAGCCCAGGGTCATTCCTGACCGCGCTGGCCACCTCAAAACCATCCATACGGGGCATTTCGATATCCAGCAGCATAATGTCTGGCTTCTGTTCAGCGAGACGGGTCATGGCTTCCACACCATCCCGTGCCGAGATCACCTCGTATCCCTGACGGGTTAGCAGACGACTGGTGACTTTTCTTACGGTCACCGAGTCATCCACCACCAGCACTCTCATGGCCTGATCACTGCTGTCCGGTTCATGCCTTTCCACGGCGTCAGGTTTGGCTTCCTGAATGACCAGCTGATGTTTGCGGTAAAGTGCCGCCGGATCAAGGATGACCACAACCCGACCATCACCAAGAATGGTGGCACCGTTTACCCCGGCAAGACCGGAGAACTGAATGCCCAGACTCTTGGTAATGATTTCCCGGCTACCCACGATAGCATCAACCTGAACCGCTATATTCTCACTGCCTCTTTGCACCATGACGACCGGACACTGGCCGTCACTTATTTTGGGGCTGCCAGTACCGAGAAGAGCGCCCATGTAGATCAGCTGGTGCTCGGTACCATTGCCATAGATGAGTGGCGCTCTGTTTTGGTAGCAATCGGCCAGCATGCTTGCTGACACCATGGAGATGCCATCAATGGCATGCATCGGCAGTGCGTACAGGCTGCTGCCTACTTCCACCATCAACGCCCGGTTAATGGACAGGGTAAATGGCAATCTGAGAGAGAATTGTGTGCCGAGCCCGGCCTCAGACTTAACCTGTATACTGCCGCCCATTTGGCGAACCGAGTTATTCACAACATCCATCCCGACACCGCGGCCAGAAAGGTGGGTCACCTCGCTTGCGGTACTGAATCCGGACTTCATGATCAGTTCGATGGCTTCCTGATCCGTTACCGGTTCGTCAGGACTGATCAGTTGCTGTTCAATCGCTTTGGCTTTTACGGCTTCAATATCGATGCCACGACCATCGTCGGACAACTCAACCACCACGTCGGCACCATCGCGTCGGATCGATAAGGCAATCTGGCCCACTTCAGGTTTGCCTGAATTCTGTCTTTCTGCCGATGAATCTTCGATGCCGTGACCAATGGCATTTCGGAGCATGTGACCCAGCGGAGCAAGCATGCGCTCAAGCATGGTTCGGTCCATCTCACCTTCAGCATTACTGACCACAAGCTTGACGGGCTTGTTCAGGTCATCAGACACCTGACGGACAATCTTGCGCAGCCTGGGAACCAGTCGGCTGAACGATACCATCCGGGCTTTCATCAGCTGCTCCTGGAGCTCAATCTGGGTTCTGGACTGTTGCTGGAGCAGCGTTTCTGTATCCCGGGATTTTTCCTGCAGGGCCTCCCGCAGATCCATAAGGTCAGAGGCGGACTCCACCAGTGAGTGAGAGAGCTGTGACAGTTCTGAGTACTGGTCCATTTCCAGTGGATCAAAATCAGGGTTATCACCAAGATCGCCCTGGTGCCGGGAGATGATCTGGCTCTGCGTTTCGATATCGAGTCGCCGCAACTGTTCCCGAACCCGCAGAATGGTTCGATTCATCTCTTCCAGGGTTCTGGAGGCATCTGTCGTCTGCTGCTCAATGCGGGAGCGGCTGATGCTGGTTTCCCCGGCAAGATTGATCAGGGTTTCCAGAAGTTCCGGGGGAATGCGGACCATTTCACTGAGTGATGACTGAAGCGTTGTCTCTGACCCATCGGCAGTGGTCTGGGGCACTACCCGGATGGTAGAAACGGGTTCCGGTACCTGACCGGGCATCGGCTTCGGTAGTTCAGGTGCTGGCAGTTCTGACAGGTTATTGACCCATGTATCTTCATCAAAGGTCCCGGCGAGAGGTTTGGCTGGCGCAGCCTGCCCCAGGTAGTCAGGAAGAGTGTCAGGCTCTTCAGCGGTTGAGTGGCTGGTGTTCAGTCTATGCTGCCATTGCCTGAGCTCTTCCAGCATGCGCTGTACGTCAGGGGATGGCTGCCCGTTGCCAGGGTTTTTCAGTGTTGTCTCTATGGTGTCGTGAGTTTTCTGAATCAGCGCCAGAGGGGCGATTTCAGGCTCACAGCTGCCATTGGCAATGGATTCATAGATATCTTCCAGCCCATGGCTCAGTTCTCCAAGCTCATGAAGTTCTGCCATCATTGCTCCCCCTTTCAGGGTGTGCAGGCATCGTTGAAGCTCATGAACCGGTTGTAAATCGCTGGTATTGCCCAGCCATGTTTCCAGAGACTGGGCTGAGTCTTCGAGCAGCTCATAAGCCTCCTCGATAAACAGCTTATGCAACTCCGGCTCGGGCTCTGACCCATTGCTGTACGGAGCAAAAGAGGTGCCTTCTGCCGTGACTGAAGCACTCCAGGACGGCTGGGCTATCGGTTTGAAACGATTATCTTCAGTGAACGATAAGTCGATGTCTTCTGCTGCCTCTGTCTCGGCATCAAAATCAAGCAGGGCATCAAAGTCATGATCCTCGTGGTCTTCTTCGAACGTCAGGTCTGGGTCTGCCTGACTTAATGCCTGCTCAAACAGCAAAGACTCCAGTGCTTCACGCAGAGCGCTGAAAATTGCGTGTGGGGATTCCGGCGTTTGCTGTGAAGCCACCTGGTTCATCATTTCAACCAGGGCTTCGAAGCCGTCTGTAAATGGCGGCAGTAACTGTTGGGGAAGGCGGGTCTCATGGGTCTCCAGATAAGTGCAGACATCATGTAACACATCACAGAGCTCTGTGATAGCCGACAAATCTGCTTCATTGGCATTCTCAGCAAGCACTTTCAGTTCAAACTTGAACCGGTCAAGCTCCTCGTGGGGCGTGCCGTTAACCCATGATTTCAGATGGCTGCTGGCATCCAGTAACAGGTCAAGGTCGCTGGCCAGGAAAAGTGCTGCCTGTTGGCCTGTTGGCTGCTTTACGGGTGCAGGCTCCGGGGCAGACTCATCATGCAAGCTGTTGCTGAGTAGTTGGTTATGAAGCGCACCAAGCCAGTTAAGAAAGCTATCAACTTTTAGTTCCAGAGGGTGGGAGTTGGTTTGCAATTGTCGCAGTGCATCCTCAATCAGGTCTACCCCTTGTTCAAGCATGCTGATGACTTGGCTATCAGCAGGCACCAGGTGTGCCCGGAATTCCTTGATGGTCTTTTCAATAGCGGCAACCAGCTCGGCAAGGGGGGTAATCTCTGCCATAAAGGCACTGCCTTTCAGGGTGTGCAGTGCCCGCTGGACAGAATCTGTAATCTGGATATCGCCACCCATTTGATAGCTACTGGCGATGAACTCTTTGACGACACTGAGATGGCTTCTGGCTTCTGTATCAAAAATGGCCAGTAACTGTTGGTCATACCCGCTATCCAGCTCAACGGTTTGCTCTTCAATTGCAACGTTACTGATTGCCTCAGTTTTCGGAGGCTCTGTCAGTTCATTATCCAGCTCATCAACGTCGCTATGCAGGGCTTCTTCGGCATTGTCCTCGATAATGTTGCCAAACATCATGGCCGGTTCTTGCTGCTCAGGCTCTACCAGCTCCTCACTATCAACGACAAAGTGGTTTCCTTTCCCCAGGGCATCTGCTTTTTCCATGCACAGCAGAACTTCCGGTGTTAGCTGTTGACTGTCCCTGGCAAAATCATTCACCAGTTCAGGCAGCATAGCGATGACTTCATGGAGTAACTCAGCTATTGGCTCAGACGCTTTAATCGTGCCTTTGACCACGTTGTTCAGCATGTTTTCCAATGACCATGCCAGCTCACCGATAACGTCAGCACCGATCATGCGGCCGCTGCCCTTTAATGTATGAAAGGCTCTTCTGATCTCATTGGTGGTGGCTGCATCATGGATATTACTGCGCCATTGTGGCAATAGCGCTTTGAGCTGTTGCTGAACTTCTGTCGCTTCTTCGACGAAAACTTCATGGAGGTCGTCGTCATCATCTTCATCCATTGACAGGCTGAAGGTGTCTTCTTTAGAGAGCGTGTCTTCTTTAGAGAGAGTGTCCTTTGGGGAAGAGTGGTGTGACGGTGTCAGATCCCCGGTGATGTCATCGCTGCCCGGGGTGTTATATGTGGTTAAGGTACTATCTGGTGAAGAGGTCAAAACCTCAGAAAGTGAGAACGTTTCTTCAGAAGAGCCGCTTTCCAGGTCCGACAGATTTTCTTCATTCGCCGAAAAATCAATCGTCTGTGCCAGCTCATCACTCACTGTTAGCGGGCTTTCAATAGACGCCGCTGCCGGAATCAGGTTCTCCCTGTGGACTATATTGATCGAGTTGGAGTCGGTCGTGTCCTGTTTCCCGGTAACTGCCTGGGAGGGGCTCAGACTGTCGGTTGAGAACTCTATGGTTGGGCCGTAGTCTGCTTCTTTTTCACTGGCAGCAACCGCTCCGGTAGCTGACGGCAGAGGCTTTTCATAGTGAAACTCAATAACGTCATTGTCAGCCGCTTGTTCCTCCTGGGCCGCTCTCTCTTCATCGGAAAGCAGGTGGGCAGCGAACGGGTTAGCTTTGGCTTCAGGTTTCGGGGTGGATGAAATGGCTGGCACCGCAGGTTCTGCTTTTGTGACGGTAACGAATGACTCAAGCCGATCAATACTTTTCCGGGTAATATCCAGCGTTTTTTCGACGTAGGCAGAAGCCCCACCACTCAACTGTTCCAGATAGTATTCAATGCTGGACAAACTATCGGCCATTGCATCCAGCTCATCGAGGCCGGGCTTGAGGTTTTTGTCCAGCCATTGCTGTTGAATATGCCTTGAACAGCGACTGATTAACTCAGCAACACGGTCCAGAGGAATCATGGCAAGACTGCCCTGGATGCTTTTCATCAGGGGTAATAACTTGACCAGGAACTCCGGATTATAATCACTGCCCAGATAGCCCTCCACAGCGCCTTTGGCCTCTTTCAGGTTGTTCCGGGCTTCATAAATTACTTTCTGGTGAATATCGTTTATCTGTGCTGATACAGAACTCTGGCCGGTTACCGATCGGTTGAGGCCCATGAACTGGTTCAGTCCGGACTCCACTTCAAGCAACCGGGCCGCCGTATTGATCAGGGTGTCGTTCACTTTTTCGGGTGAGTGGTCACCAGTAAGAATCATCTGCAGATGTTGATGCTCTCTGTGCATGATTTTCTGCAACGATTCGAGGCCAAGCATGCCTAATGTGTCAGAGATTTGCTGGCAGGTGGCCAGTTGATCCCGAAGCCTGGATTGATTGTCCCCGGGGTTCAGCAGGTAGAGATCCAGAGCGTCTTTGATATGAGTGAGCTCTTCCTTGATGGCTTTCACCACCGATGTTGCTGCATCAATGTTGAGCAGCCTGGCATCCTGCGGCTCTGCCTCCAGGGCCTGGTCCAGAGAGTATCGTCGCTTCAGAGAGAGGATAAGCGCATGATCACTGTTTGCTTTGGCGATCCGATAAAGAATCCCTCTCAGTATCTCTTCCGAGGGCGGGGTGTTCAGGCGTTTGGCTTCCTCACTGGCCAGACACTTGAACTGATTGTCCATTTCACGAAGGATTCTTATGGCGTGACTGTCTATGGCAATAGAGCCTTCCTTGAGGCCCTCGGAGAATGCGGTGCAGGCATCCCATAGCGGGGATATTGGCGAGTCCCAGCAAAGGTTTTGCAGCTTGGCAAATATTTTACTGATGACCGTCAGTTGCTGGTCCCGCTGGCTGTCCCTGAGAATGCCGGCAAGACACAGCTGATATTTCTGCCGTATTTTCCGTACCAGAACGGCAAAGCCGCTGGCCTGCAGCTTGTTCAGCTGTGCTTCCGGGATTGGTGCAATGGTGTGAACGATGGCCGGGGCAAAAAAATCAATATCAGACAGCGCCCGCTGCCCGCGTAATTGGCGCATTTCATTGAGCAGGTGCTTCAGCAGGCTGGGGGTATCCCTGCCAGATCTGGAGGTATGGACAAGATAGCCTGGCAGCTGAAGCATGGCCTGAATCAGTACCACCAGCCGTTGCTGACTGTTATTCGCCGGAGTCTCATTCAGGCTATCTAATAACAGCAGAATTTCCCGGGTCAGTAACCGGGCTCCCTTCTGTTTCAATATCTTCAGCGTGCTGTGAATTTGCTGGATTTTGGTACGACAATTCTCCAGAAACACAGCCTCATCTGTGGAATCAGCATACTGTTCAAGGTCCTGACGGGCTTCAGTGAGGGTGCCTTCAATCTCTCCGATAACCCAGTCCAGACCTATGTATTCACGCTGTTCGACCATGCCTGGCTCCCGTTTCCAGCTACCATTCCCGCTGTCGTATGCGCTCTTTTTAACGCTCTGTTTAACAAGAGCGCCCGAGCGGCGGGCATTATGCTTGTTGTCATACTCTCGTCTCTTGCAGAGTCAGTGTCAGGACTCTGAGGTTTCAGGCAGTTTGAAACCCGTAACCGACTGACGCATCTCCATGGCCATACCGGCCAGATCACCGATGGATTGAGCGGTTGCCTTGGTACCTGAGGAGGTTTGAATCGAAATATCCCGGATGGCCACCATGCGGCTGGAGATCTGTGAGGCTGACTGTGCCTGGACTTTTGCGGTTTCAGAAATGTTCCGAATCAGGCCTGACAGGCTGTTGGACACCTGCTCGATCTCTTCCAGTGCCACACCGGCATCCTGCGCCAGACGGGCTCCGTGTACCACTTCAGAGGTGGTCTGTTCCATGGAAATGACCGCTTCGTTGGTGTCAGTCTGGATGGTTGATACCAGCGCTTCGACCTGTTTGGTGGCTGCCGATACCCGTTCTGCCAGACGTTGCACCTCGTCGGCAACCACGGCAAAGCCCCGGCCGGCTTCGCCGGCCATGGACGCCTGGATAGCGGCGTTCAGGGACAGAATGTTGGTCTGGTCGGCGATCTCGTTGATCAGCGAGATAATGTCACCGATCTCCTGAGAGGACTCACCCAGTCGTTTAATACGCTTGGAGGTATCCTGAATCTGTTCACGGATAGTGGTCATGCCATCGATGGTATTTCGTACCACCAACCCACCGTTAGCCGCGATCTGTACCGAGCGCTCGGCCACATCTGCGGAGTCGGAGGCTCCGCTGGAGACTTTATCAATGGACTCGGCCATCTGGTTCACGGACTGGGTTGTAGCGCCGATTTCCTGGGCCTGGTGGTCGGAAGCTTCGGCCAGCAGTCGGGCGGTTGCCTGTGTTTCCTGGGCGGCTGCGTCAACCTTGACGGCCGTCTGGTTGATGGTGTTAACCAGGGCGCGCAGTTGTTCAATGGAGAAGTTAATGGAGTCGGCAATGGCACCGGTAAAGTCTTCGGTAACACTGGCTTTAACCGTCAAGTCACCGTCTGCCAGATCCGCCATTTCATCCAGAAGTCGCAGAATGGCCTGCTGGTTAGCAGCGTTCTGGGCTCTGGTCGCCTCGCTCTGGGTTTTGGTTTCTTCCAGACGACGGCGGGTATCCATAATGATGGACATGGCGGTGAGCAGGATAAACAGCAGGGAAAGGCCTCCGGAAGTCATGATGGCCAGCTCCAGTGCCTTCTGTTCAATAGTGGACGTGGACAGGGTATCTGCCAGCACCGATGTTTGCTGCAGCAGCTGTTGTGAATCGGTGAAGATAGTGTCGGAGGCGGCGCGTACCTGGAACAGCTCAGGAGAGGTTTCCAGAATCTCATCAACACTGCCATCGACGAATTCAAACAGGTCAGAGATCTCCATAAGACGGTCAACGGCCTCATCATCGGTCACCTGACTGATGCGCATGGCAATGTTACCTTCCAGCATACCCTGCAGTACCCGACCGAAGAGCTTGGCATCACGGCCAAAGCTGTCAGCCGCCATGATGGAGTCTTCGCCACCTTCCAGAACCTTGGCAACACTCCGGATAATACGCTCTGCCAGCCAGGGCTGGCGCTGAGCCATGGCAATCTGGTCGGAGGGTGCATTATTATCCAGAAGGATTTCTACCACCTCGTCGTATTCAATTTGCAGTTGGGGAATGGTTTCACTCAGTGTGGTAGCAACTTCATGCAGAGACAGTACGGTGTCTTGTGCCGCGAGAATACTGTCGGCTTCTACCTTCATTTCAGACCATGAAGAATCCAGGGCTTCAATTTGCTGGGCAGTAGCACTGTTGGATGTGTCAATAAAGGGAATAACAGAAAGGCTGGCACGGTTCAGCTCATCAATATATTGGCCAAACATCGCTGTTGCTTCTTTCAGCAGGGGAAAGGCTTCTTCTTTACCGGAGGCCGCTTCTGAGGCGTTTTTGGCAATCTGCTGGGAAAGGACCCGAAGCTCACTGGCATTGGTTTCATGGGTGTGCAGCAGCTGGGACTGCTGGTCATTATAGATAAATGCACCTGTCATCACTGACAGGGACAGCACCAGCATGGTGATCGAAGCGATCGTGGCTCTGTTAGCCTTGCTTCCCTGTCCCGTATTCGCTTGATTGCCTTTCATGGTTTATTCCCCGATTTCTGATGTGAAATCAAATCCTGTTTATTCACTGGCGGCCTTTAGAAAACGCTCGTTGGTAACGAGTCCCTCAACACTGAATACGACATAGTGTTGATCTTTGATATAGGAGCCCTGGGTAAATGGATGAATATTTTCCGGAATGGTCGCCGGTATCTCATCTGCGTGGCTGCCGACGGTAAACTGCTGCATACCTTTTACTTCATCAACGATAAGGCCAACGGAAATGTCTTTCTTCTCGATAACAAGTATCCGGTTGTTATGATTGGGTTGACTGGCAACATAACTGGCCTGGTTACCTTTCAGAAAGTCGCCCAGGCTGACGACGGGTATCAGACGTCCCCGGACATTCGCTAATCCCCTGACCCATCGTTGCACACCGGGCAATGGCGTTGTCTGGGGAACGGGAAGAATCTCAGATATTGAACCAACCTGAACCATATAATGCTGGCCGTCCAGCACAAAGCTGACACCCTTCCAGTAGCTCAGATCAGTTTGCTCTATCGGGATTTGAGCACTGTACAGGGAAGCACTTTGCTCAAGTGTCTCCAGATAGTCGAACGGATGACTGGAGTTGCTCATAGTACTCCTTTCCTTCATTGTTCCCTTGACAATTGACCGTGACGAATGCGGGATAGCCCTCGTGTCCGAAAGGGTTTTTCGGAGTAGCCGGGCCTGATTCAGGCCGCAGCATCACTCAGGACTTCGTTCAGCGTTTCCAGAAGCAGGGTTTCCTTAATGGGCTTGGTCAGATAGTTTCTGGCTCCCTGTCGCATGCCCCAGACGCGATCCGTTTCCTGATCTTTGGTGGTGACAATAATGACCGGAATGTGTCCAGTACTGCCATCTTTGGAGAGTTGTCGGGTGGCTTGAAAGCCGTTCAGGCCGGGCATGACGATATCCATTAATACCGCATCAGGCTGCTCTGCCCGGCAGAGGGCGACACCATCGGCACCGTTGTCAGCCGTCATTACGGTATGACCATGTTTCTCGAGCATTGCGCTCAGCTGGTACAATTCGGTTGGTGAGTCGTCAACAATTAATACCTTAGCCATAAATCCCCCGGGTGTTTTGGCCTGAATAAGGGCCGCACCAAACTTGCTTACTTGCTTTTATTTATTTTCTGAGCCCTTCCGGGTCTCATTGACAGAGACGTCGTCATGGGCTTCCCATTTACGTACGGTTAAACGGCCAGAGCATAGTCAGGGCAGTGTTCCCGAATCGTTGTGAACAGTTCATCACGGCTGAATGGCTTGGTCAGGTAGTAATCTGAACCGGCAATTCGTCCTCTGGCACGGTCGAAGAGACCGTCCTTACTGGAGAGCATGATGACGGGAATCTGTTTAAATGCGTTGTTATTTTTAATCAGCGCACAGGTTTGATAGCCGTCCAGACGAGGCATCATGATATCGACAAAGATGATGTCCGGTTCGGACTCGGCGATTTTTGCCAAGGCGTCAAAGCCATCGGTGGCGGTAACCACCTGGCAACCCGCCTTGGTTAGAAGTGTTTCAGCTGTACGACGAATCGTCTTGCTGTCATCGATGATCATGACCTTGAGGTCTGTTCCGCTACCTTGCATGTTTTACCCCTGGCAATCCGCAGAAGAAGCGACAATGGTTCGCTGCCATTCTTTTCTTGTTGGTCCGTTCCCAGTGGCTTAATTCTGTTTTAACCGGATATCTGGACCGTTTAATATCCTTTTTTATCATAAGTTGGTCATTGCTGACCAGAAACGTAATGGTTACAAGTCACGATTTTTCCAACCAACTGTAAAGTCCCGACGGTTCATGGCGATGTATCTAGATAATAAATCTCCGTGCGAAAGAGACAGGGACCTCCATGAACCGTTTTCAATTTCTGCTGATCAGCGTGTTTTCTGGCCTGCTTGGATGGAATGCTGACGTCTCAGCTGAATCTCTGGAAGAAGCACTGGGCCAGGCTCTGCGTTCAAACCCTCAGGCAAAAGTCGCTCTTAGCCGTCTAAAGGCTGAGAGAAAAAATATCGATGCTGTCGCTGCCGATTTCTGGCCAACGATTGATCTTGCGGCCGGTATCGGCAGACAGCAAAAGGATACCAGTCCAGATACCGATGGGGACAAGCTCACCCGCAAGGAAGCTTCATTTTCTCTGAAACAGAACCTCTTTGCCGGTTTTAATACCTGGTACAACGTGAAGGGTGCCCGTAAAGGTGCTGAGGCGGAGCACTGGCGACTCTACTCTACACTGGAAGATCTGGCGCTGCAGGTTATCAATGTCTATCTCAAAGTGCTTGAGCGTCGTGACCTGGTGGAACTGGCAGAAGAAAACCTGGACATTCATCACGAAATTTTTGATCAGATTGAGCGTCGTGCCCGTCAGGGGGTGGCCCGAAGCTCTGATTTGATTCAGGTAGAGGGGCGGCGGGCAAGAGCAAATGCCAATCTCATCAGTGCCAGAAATAATCTGATGGATGCTGAAAGTGAGTACCGTGCCCTGGTCGGGCATAGTCCCGGTGATTTGGAGTTTCCCGGCTTTGCACATCTTGATTTGCCAGAAGATTTGCAAAATGCCATTAAAAACAGCAGGCAGGATCACCCCAATGTCAAAGCTGCTGAAATGGATGTTGAATCATCGGAACACGCATACTCTTCCCGTAAAAGCAGTTATCTGCCATCACTGGATGCTGAGTTAGACCAAAGCTGGAGGCGCAATGCCGATGGCCAGCTGGGTGATTATGGTGATACGGTCGCCATGGTTCGGCTTCGCTACAACTTATTCCGTGGCGGCGGTGATCAGGCTCGCTTGCTGGAGAGTGCCCATCAGGCAGAAGAGCGGCGCTCCGAGAAAGCCAGGGTCATGAGAAATGTCGAAGAAACAATGCGTATCAGCTGGGCGGCTCTGCAGTTTATTGGCGCACAACGTGAGTATTTATTGCTTCATGAAGATGCCAGCCGGGATACGGTTGCGGCATACCGGGAGCAATTTAACATTGGTAAGCGGACACTGCTGGACTTGCTGGACAGCGAAAATGAATTATTTCAGTCAAGCAACAGTTTAACGTCCGCCATCTATCAGGAAACCTATGCCCGTTACCGTGTTCTGGCGGCGGTGGGCAGGCTACTGGAAAATGTGGAATTTTCTATCCCGAAAAGCTGGCATCTGGATGGTTAGAAAACGTCGTATTTTCTAATCGGTCAGCCTTCTACAGGAGGATTATTGCGAGTGTCGACACCTATGGCGTTTGGGCTGGATCAGCTGCCCATGCTTCATCTTTGGCTTGGAAGGTGTGAAATGGGGTGATGTAGATACTGTGTTATTAAGCACCTGACCTTTCTGATATGTCCTTTCCCAGCTCAAGCTGGCCTCCCTGGATTATACCCAAACAACGATTTAGAAAGAGAAGCTATAAACAGGGCGAAGTGTTTTTGTCTGAATCGTAATATAATACGCCGCTTCCAATTTTATGTGTTTTAGTAAATCAGTGGCTTGCCTGTGCTTGGTCGGTAGTTAAGTAGTTGGTTAACATCTTATTATGCTGTCGTCAGTTTTCTGATAAGCCCGAAACGGAATGTTGCTCATGAGCAGAACTGATAATGCAGTACAACGCTTTATCTTTGAAAATACCGATATTCGCGGTGAAATTGTTTCCCTTAACCACAGTTATGTTGATGCCCTGGCTGCCCATAATTATCCCGAGGTGGTCAGACGCCTGCTGGGGGAGTTGGTGGCCTCTGCCCTTCTGTTGAGTACAACACTGAAATTTGAGGGGCTGCTTACCCTTCAGGCCAGAGGTGACGGGCCATTGACTTTGCTTATGGTGGAATGTACCGACCAGCGGTCGTTCAGAGCGGTTGCACAATTCAAGGATGATCTTTCTGAGGGAACGCTTCAGGAGCTTCTGGGCAAGGCAAGCCTGTTGATTACCGTGGACCCGGTCAAAGGTAAGCGTTACCAGGGCATTGTTCCCCTGGAAAAGGAAACGCTGTCAGCCAGTCTTGAAGACTATTTTACGCAATCCGTGCAGTTGCAGACTCGCCTGTGGCTGGCCTGTGATGGCCAAACCTGTGGCGGTTTTCTGTTGCAGGCTCTGCCCGCCAGTGTTGAGCTTTCCGAGGACATTCGCGCTGAATCCTGGCAGCGCATGATGGCTCTTGCTGAAACCACTCAAGATGCTGAGCTGCTGGAGCTGGATCATGAAACACTGCTGGTCAGACTGTTTCATGAAGAAACTGTCCGTATTTTTGACAAGGAGCCTGTTCGTTTCGTCTGCACCTGTTCTCAGGAAAGAAGTGCAAAAATCATCAGCACTCTGGATCGCAAAGAAATTGAGTCAATTATTGAAGAAGAAGGTCAGGTGGCGATGGACTGCCAGTTCTGCAATCACCAATATGTCTTTGGTAAAGATGACATCGATTCAATCTTTAACGAAAAACCACAACTTCACTGAAGTTTTCTGATTCCTCTCCTTCCGATCCGGTCAGGAATTCCATTGAATTTCTGGCCAGTCAGAGTAAAAGGCGACAGTATTCGTCTGTATTTTCTTCCAGTGACTGATGATAAATTTGACTCGGGGCAATACTTTTAAGCCGACAAAGGTTTAACGTTTTTACCAGACTCAATTAACCAAGAGGCGTGATGAGGGGGTCTATAACCTGTAATTCCAGAGTTATATTTCAATAATAGATCCAATACCCTATCATAGCACGTCACAAAAATTACCATAATCTAACAACACAAAACGTTAAGTTGAGCGTATTGCCTTAGGAGAACTTTGCATGGCCCATGTAAACGTAAAGGAAGCTCTGGCTGCTGTCGGAATCAAGGATGTCATTGATGTGGTTTATAACCCTTCTTATGAAACGCTGTTTGAGGAAGAGACCCGTCCGGAGCTGGAAGGTTATGAACAAGGGGTAGTTACTGAAATGGGGGCAGTGTCGGTGGATACCGGTATCTTCACTGGCCGTTCTCCGAAGGACAAATACATCGTCAAAGACGATACAACCCGGGATACCATCTGGTGGTCAGACCAGGGTAAAAATGATAACAAGGCAATTACTGAAGAAGTCTGGGCAGATCTTAAATCACTGGTAACCAATCAACTGTCCGGCAAGCGTCTGTTCATTATTGACGGTTTTTGTGGCGCTAATCCTGAAACACGCCTGAGTGTGCGTTTTGTGACCGAAGTGGCATGGCAGGCTCACTTCGTCAAGAACATGTTTATCCGGCCCGGCGAAGATGAGCTGCAGGGCTTTAAACCGGACTTTATTGTCATGAACGGTGCCAAATGCACCAACCCGAAATGGCAGGAGCACGGTCTCAACTCGGAAAACTTTGTGGCATTCAATCTCACGGAGCGGATCCAGGTGATTGGTGGTACCTGGTATGGCGGTGAAATGAAGAAAGGGATGTTCTCCATTATGAACTACCTTCTGCCGCTCAGAGGCATAGCGTCCATGCACTGTTCTGCCAATGTGGGTGAGCAGGGTGATACTGCCATTTTCTTTGGCCTGTCCGGAACGGGGAAAACCACACTCTCTGCCGATCCCAAGCGTGCCTTGATCGGTGATGATGAACATGGCTGGGATGATGATGGCGTGTTCAACTTTGAAGGCGGCTGTTATGCCAAGACCATTAACCTGAGAGAAGAAAATGAGCCTGAGATTTTCCACGCCATTCGTCGTGACGCGTTGCTGGAAAACGTAAGCGTTGATGCCCAGGGTAACATTGACTTTGATGATGGCTCAAAAACCGAAAATACCCGGGTTTCCTATCCGCTGTATCATATCGATAACATTGTTAAGCCGGTTTCCAAGGCTGGTCACGCCAAAAAAGTGATCTTCCTGACTGCCGATGCTTTTGGTGTTTTACCGCCGGTCGCCCGTCTGACCCCTGAGCAGACCAAGTACCACTTCCTCTCCGGTTTTACCGCGAAACTGGCGGGCACTGAGCGTGGTATCACGGAGCCAACACCGACGTTCTCTTCTTGCTTCGGTGCTGCCTTCTTGTCACTGCACCCAACCAGGTATGCTGAAGAGCTGGTTAAGAAGATGGAAGCCCATGGCGCTAACGCTTATCTGGTAAATACGGGATGGAATGGTACCGGCAAACGCATCTCCATCAAGGCAACCCGGGCGATCATTGACGCCATTCTGGATGGCTCTATCGATAAGGCCGAAACCAAAACGCTGCCTTTCTTCGGATTGCATGTACCGCAAAGTGTTGCTGGCGTTGATGGCAGTATTCTGAACCCTCAGGATACCTATGAGGACCCGGCAGAATGGGAGCGTAAGGCACACGACCTGGCGGATCGATTTATCACCAACTTTGTTAAGTTTACCGATAACGAAGAAGGTAAGGCGCTGGTAGCTGCCGGTCCATCACTGGGCTGATAGGTATACAGTTCCGTGGGAAGGACGGGGCAATAATCTCCCCGTCCTGGGTGATAAGTAGTTAACCAAATGAAATCATATATTTCTGACTAAGTTGTCAGTCACTCTGCGGCGTTGCAACTCCGGTCACATAGCTACGGCTATGCTCCCTACGTTGCGCCTTGCATAGCAACTGCCCACTTAGCCAGAAATATACGATTCCATTTGGCCAACTACTTATACTCCCTCGTCGGGGCTGTTTAAGATTGTCTCTCTCTGGCAGGAATTTTCCAGAGCAGCGCAGTAGATCCTTTCGGTATGAGGCACGTTAGATCATTGGCGCAGTGAATTATTAAATAATCACCATCGGGGCTAAATTTGGCCCCTCTAACGCGATGATCCAAGATTATCAGTTCTTCATCTATCCATTCACCATCATCACCCTTGCACCAGAGTTGCACAAAACCCGGCTTGTGATGATCCTGCTGAATGTCTTTGCTGCCATAGGTCAGAAAGCGGTTATCTGTCCCATTAAATTCGGCACCTCTGAGGCCATAGCCATCAGGGATGGTCACAGCATGTTTGATCCACTTGCCATCGTCATTGCGCCAAAGGATGTAGGATTCAGAGTCTGTGGTAAAGTGAAGGGCACAGGCCATACGCCCTGAGGGTGAAAACCGGCTGTCATCGACTCTGCCTTCAAGTTGAACCACCAGCTGTTCCTGCCATTGGCCCTGGCTGTCGAGGCTCTGGATTTTCACCGTGTTATCATTAAGGCTGCTGGTCAGTACACTGTCCTCCTGATGGTTGAAGGCAGCGTTGTCGATGGCTCCCTGATGACGTATCCATGCCTTGTTAATCAGGTTGCCTTCCCCGTCATCACCCCAAATGCAAACGTCACTGGTTTGCTTGCCGTAGCTCAGGAGAAAATTCTCGAAGGGGCTGAAGATGGCTGTGTCACTGCCGATGTGCCTGAAGCACTGACCTTTATCCAAAGTGTCATCATTACGGTTGCAGTTACAGAGTATAAAAGCACCACGATTGAGATAGGCCAGTAATTTACATCCGGAGGGGCTGAAGTCGACATAATTGCAACCCGGAATCGTTTTTTTATCTACCCAGTCACCGTTATTGTCATAACCGGAGATTATAACGTTTTTGGCTGTGTCTCTGGTCAGTGCATGCTGCTCATCACTGCTCAGGAGGGCAGCTTTGAGTTCCACGTGGCTATGCATGACCGTTTTCACCTTAAGACAGTTGTTCTCATCGTTAAAGCCCCAGATGGTCGCTGATCTGTTGTTATTGAGGGTCAGTAAATAATTGTTCGTGGTCTTGAAGGGCGGTTTCTTAAGCTCAGTTTGCATGGCGCAAATGATCTCTAATGGCTGGCGTTGTCGGGTCCACCGGCCGTTACTGTCCAGACGCAGTACGTTGATTTTGAGATTCCTTGGGTCGAAGGTCACAATTTTATCATGCAACGGGCTGAAACTTGCAGTCACTGGCGGATGGTTTTTTTCAAGTGGGTTGTGTGCAAGTGCCGCCACCTCCTCCCAACAGCCATCATTATTCAGCTTACTCACTTTGACATCGCCATCGTCACAGAGGCTCAGAAGCGTATCTTCTGACGGGTTTAGCTGACCAAAAATCTTTTGGGAACCCTCGATCTTCCCGTTCTTCGACCAGTTGCCATCCGGATCTTGTCGCCAGGTTCTCAGACTGAAATCTCTTAAGCTGTCGCAACCCGTGATTAACAGATTCTTACCCGTTGGGCTGATACTGACCTCCTGAATATAACAACCAAAGCTGGCCTTCAGTTTGAATTCAAGACGATTTGTCCGGCATTGAAAAATGTCACTCTTCCGGGGGGTAACAGAGCCAGGCTCAATACGACTATCGCCCGGTATCATCCCGGTATGGGGCTGTTCATGGGGTTGCGATGCATCGGCCACACTGGCGTCTGGTGAAACATAACTGGTGGAAAAATTCAGCCTGACAATGTTCGGTTTACGATCACCAATATCTGTATCTGTGATGGCCACCCATCCGGGTGGTAAATCCAGTTTCAACCGTTTGAGCGATTGAGTCTGTTTGGGGACTTCTGAAATACTTTTGTTAAATTTAGCCACTAACCTGGATACTGGCTCCAGACCGTTAATTAATGCCTGTTGGTCTTTTGCCAAATTCCTTGGGGTGGCGTTACCAAGCGAACCGCTGAAGTGACTCTGTGCTGATGGTTCCATAATAACTCCGGTATATTGCCGCAAAGTGAATTTACAGGACCATTGATCAGTAGCATCCAATGGATATTTGACTCGTCATGCTGTTGCCTGTCTGAGTCATCAGTATTTGAGCTGTAGATCAGTAAACAGGGAAAAAGTTCCTGCCTTAGGCATTTTCCGGTACTCTGAAGGTTTGTTTGCATACAAATGGTTCAGTTTCGTTATAATTCCGGGTTTTCTGTGGTCATTAGCGTGTCTTTATGGCTTGAATTTTTCAGGTAAAGATAGACATTGATTACCGGCTGGATGCAGAAATGGTGCTGTTTCTGAGCATTTTCTGGAAACTGTCCTATTGTTTTGATTCCCATGATGAGTGTGTTTTATGCAGAGTATCTCCCAGCGTATAGCTGATGAGTTGGGTGCCAGACCTGAACAGGTCACCAGTGCTGTACAGCTGCTTGATGATGGCTCTACGGTGCCTTTCATTGCCCGTTATCGAAAAGAGGTCACCGGAGGTCTGGACGATACTCAGCTGAGAACGCTGGAAGAACGTCTTCGTTATCTGCGAGAGCTGGAAGAGCGCCGTGAAGCCATTCTCAAGAGCATTACCGAACAGGACAAGCTGACGCCTGAACTGGAAAAAGATATCCGCTCCGCAGAGACCAAAACCCGCCTGGAAGACCTTTATCTTCCCTACAAGCCCAAACGCCGTACCAAGGCTCAGATTGCCCGTGAGGCGGGTCTGGAGCCTCTGGCCGATCTGCTGTTCGATACCCCGGAAAAAGCGCCTGAGGTGGAAGCAGCGGCTTTTGTTGACGCAGATAAGGGCGTAGAGGATATCAAGGCAGCTCTGGAAGGTGCCCGCTATATCCTGATGGAACGTTTCAGCGAGGATGCCGAACTGCTGGGTCAGCTGCGTGAGCTGCTATGGGATGAAGGCATCCTGAGCAGTCGTGGCGTTGAGGGTAAAGAAGAGGAAGGTGCCAAGTTCCGCGATTACTTTGAGCACGATGAGCCACTGAAAACTGCTCCGTCCCATCGGGCGCTGGCCATCTTCCGTGGGCGAAATGAAGGGGTATTGCAGGCTAACATCCGCCTCGCCAATGAGCCGGAAGACCGTCGTGAAACCCATCCCTGTGAAAAGCTGGTGGCTGATTTCTGGAAGGTTGAGCATAAAGGCCGGGCGGCAGATGACTGGTTGAAGGATGTGGTGCGCTGGACCTGGCGGGTTAAGTTGCTGTCTCAGTTGGAAACCGAGTTAATGACTCGCATCCGCGAAAATTCTGAAGATGAAGCCATCAAGGTCTTTGCCAAGAACCTGAAAGACTTGCTGCTGGCGGCACCTGCTGGCCTCAGGCCAACCCTGGGTCTGGATCCGGGCTTGAGAACCGGTGTGAAGGTTGCCGTGGTGGATGGTACGGGTAAATTGGTCGAGCATACGACTATTTACCCCCATGCTCCCCAGAAGAAATGGAAGGAGGCCCTTGGCACTCTGGCCACCCTCTGTCTGACCCATCAGGTTGAGTTGGTCAGTATCGGTAATGGCACGGCATCCCGTGAAACGGACCGTCTGGCTGCTGAACTGATGCGCAGCTATCCAAAACTGGGCCTGACCAAAATTGTGGTCAGCGAAGCCGGTGCATCCGTGTACTCTGCATCTGAACTGGCTGCCCGTGAATTCCCGGACCTGGATGTTTCTATCCGTGGTGCCGTATCCATCGCCCGTCGTTTACAGGACCCTCTGGCCGAACTGGTTAAGATTGAGCCGAAATCCATCGGGGTGGGCCAGTACCAGCATGATGTCAGCCAGATCAATCTGTCCCGCTCTCTGGAAGCGGTAGTTGAGGACTGTGTAAACGCGGTAGGTGTTGATCTTAATACCGCTTCCAGCGCCCTGCTGGCACGCGTATCGGGCCTTAACCGAACTCTGGCCGACAACATCGTTGCCTATCGCAATGAAAATGGTACCTTCAGAAGTCGTAAGGACCTGCAGAAAGTGGCCCGGTTTGGTGCTAAAACCTTCGAGCAGGCCGCAGGCTTCCTGAGAGTAATGAATGGTGATAACCCTCTGGACAGTTCTGCCGTGCACCCTGAGGCGTATCCAGTGGTAGAGAAGATTGCCAACCAGTCAAGCCGGGATGTGCGAGCCCTGATCGGGGACTCGGCTTTCTTAAAGGGCCTGAATGCGGCGGACTTTACCGACGAAACCTTTGGTCTGCCCACCGTTACTGACATCATCAGTGAGCTGGATAAGCCTGGTCGTGACCCGCGTCCGGATTTCAAAGCCGCCGAATTCAAGGATGGCATTGAAGATATCCGCGATCTGAAGCTGAATATGGAACTGGAAGGCGTGGTCACCAACGTCACAAACTTTGGTGCGTTTGTGGATGTTGGCGTCCATCAGGATGGTCTGGTGCATATCTCCGCGTTGTCTGAAAACTTCGTTAAAGATCCCCGTGAAGTGGTAAAAGCTGGCGATATCGTTAAGGTCAAAGTCATGGAAGTGGACGTTGCACGTAAGCGTATCGGACTTTCCATGCGGATGTCGGATAAGGCCGAAGAGCGTGCTGAAGCTCGCCAGCAACCACGGCAAGCCAGAACCGAAAAGCCTGCAGCTCGCAGCAAGCCACAGAAAGCCGGTCAGTCCGGAAATCGTGGTAAAAAGCAGGATTCAGGTGGTACTTTTGCCGACTTGTTTGCCAATGCGAAACAACTTCGCAAGTAAACAAACTCAGAGAAAAAGCCGGTTTTGACAGTGTCTGCAAAGACACTGTTAACGGCGATGTTTGCCTGCCAACGAAAGAGCCAGACAAGCCTTTGTCTGGCTTTTTTTAGGGGATTTAGACAATTCAGGCTGGTATTATATGGACGACAGGACGAGGCTGTCGCACAGGCTCCCGGGCCAAAACGTAATATGCCAGGAATGATTACCCTTCGCAGTTTCGGAAAATGCCGTTGATCTGTCTTTTGCGACAACCTCAGGCGGTGGTCAGCTGCTAAGCTGATTGCTATTTTATCAGGCTCATTCAGGTTGTCTTGCCCGGTTTGAAGCTGAGTACTTATGAGAGTTCGTTCATGGTGTCGTGGTCGCGGGTATCCGTGTTGCCAATTAGAATCATCTCTCTGAACGAATGTTATAGATAATTATTATTGGATCTGTACCTTGGCTACTGAGTATCAGGATCGTCTGGAGCTTTTCCAGTCCAGTGCTAACCATTCAGTTCTTCATGGCATCTGCCATGGTATTGAGCGTGAAAGTCTCAGGGTTACCTCAGATGCCCGTCTTTCCCGGAAAAATCATCCTGAGAAACTGGGGCGTGCATTAACCCACCCTTATATCACCACTGACTATTCTGAAGCATTGCTTGAATTCATAACACCGGTGCACAGCCGCATCAGCGATACGCTCTCCTTTCTGGAGCAGCTGCACCAGTATACCTGCCAGAATATGGCAACAGAGTTCCTCTGGGCCGGCAGTATGCCGCCGCTGCTGGAAGGGGATGACAGTATTCCTATCGCGCAGTATGGGAGTTCCAATATCGGGGTAATGAAAAGTGTTTATCGTGAAGGGCTCTGGCATCGCTATGGCAAGCCAATGCAAACCATTGCCGGTATTCACTACAACTTCTCTATGCCAGAAGAGTTCTGGGCCCTGTTACAGCAGTCCTCCGGACAAGAGGAGATCAGCGCTCAGGACTTCAGGTCAGCGGGTTATTTTTCCCTGATCCGGAATTTTCTGCGTTACTCGTGGCTGCTAATGTACCTGTTTGGGGCCTCTCCAGCCGTTAGCCGAAGTTTTTTTGCCGATAGCGGGGTTCAGTCAGGCCTGCAGGCGCTGGATAAAGACTCGCTTTTTCTTCCTTATGCGACGTCGTTACGTATGAGCGATATGGGGTACAGCAATCACGCCCAGTCTTCCCTGAAAATTTGTTACAACACACTGGAAGAGTACGTGGACAGCCTTTCCAGCGCCATTCGCACACCATACCCTCCCTATGAAGCCATTGGTCTGAAACAAGACGGTAAATACCTGCAACTGAATACCAACCTGTTGCAGATAGAGAATGAATATTACAGCACCATTCGCCCCAAGCGGATTGCCCGTTCCGGTGAAAAACCAGTGACCGCCCTGCGCAACGAAGGCGTTGAATATGTTGAGGTACGTTGCCTTGATATCAACCCCTTTGAACCAATGGGACTGAGTGAGCAGGATGCCCATTTTCTGGATGTTTTCCTGGTCTACTGTTCGTTGCAGAACAGCAATCCTATTCATGCCGATGAGTGTGATGAGGTCAGCAATAATTTCAAAACAGCGGTTACAGAAGGCCGCCGCCCGGGTGTCGAGTTAAGACAGCAAGGGCAGCCTGTCCTGCTCCAGAGCTGGGGGCTACAGCTGCTGGATGACATGTCTCCCATTGCTGAGATTCTTGACCAGGCAAACGAATCATCAACGTTTGTTGAGAGCCTGTGTGCGCAAAGAGAAAAGCTGAAAGATGCCGCTTTAACCCCTTCTGCGCAGGTGCTTAATACCCTTGAAACCGGAGATTCCGGTTATCTTGAGTTGATGATGTCTTTATCGGAAAAGCACTCCAAACGCTTCTCTGAGCACGATCTGAGCGATGAACGAATAGCCTACTTTGAACAGCTTGCCCAGCGCTCTGTTGCTGATCAGCTGGCAACAGAAAACAATGATAGCCGTGACTTTGATACGTTCCTGCAGGAATATAAGGCAGCAGAATAGTTCCTGAACCATTGCCTTTAGTCAGTCGCCGGTGGAAAGGACTCTCTGGCGAATGTCTGAGATTAGAGCGTGGCAGTGAGGGTGGCAGAAATTAATAGACAGTACCCGGCTCCATCTTTAAATCAGACTTTGGAAAGTTGCTTTTATCTGGATGAAATCAGGATACTGCCAGCAGTATCTGAACTAGTATCAGAATCTGGAAATTAAAATAATTTTTTTTAATTAAATGGTTTTTTTTTAGTTGAAAAAGTTGTTGGACTACCATGAAAACTCCCTGAAACCATTGGATTCATAACGTTCCTGCAAAACTTGCAATTTAAATTGTGTTGTGTTTTGAAAAATAAACGCTTGCCGCAAAAAATTCACTGTCATAACCTAGCATCTGAGCTGCCTGACAAAGGCGCTTACGAGGTCCCCATTCACGCAGAAGAGATCTAATTGTTAAAGAGGAACTGTCTATCATGCTGGAGGGTTGCCAAACGGCTAAAGAACGTTGGGGAGGTGTATCAGAAATTATTGATCGCTGGCTCAACGAGCGTCAGGAGCTGATCGTCCTTTACTGCTCCATCAATGGAATGGATCAATTTGATGATGACAAGCGTCCGGTAGTCAGTAAATTAAAGGAACTGTGCCAGATTCTGGTGGATTATGCGTCAGCTGGTCACTTTGAGGTTTACGAGCAGTTGATTCAGGAAGCCCGGGAATTTAATGATGGGGGCGTTGAACTGGCTCATACGGTGCTGCCAAAGCTTGAAGAGAATACCTCAAGATGTCTGAAATTTAATGACAGTTGTGAATCAATCAGCTCTCTGCAAAAACTCCAGGGCGCTGTATCGGAATTAGGTGAAACGCTGGCAGAACGTTTCAGTCTTGAAGATAAAATGATAGAAACTCTGCATGAATCCCACCGGGAAAGGCTCACGGGATCATGATGTTCAGATCAGATGAGGACAAACTGTATTCAGACCATACAGTCGCTTTGTCCTCATTTCATTTTTAACTGCTTTTGTTCACATCCCTGAGTTCTACCTTGAAAATAATTGCCTCATTAGGTCCGATGATTCCGGGAATACCGCTGGAGCCGTAGGCCAGAGTCGAGGGAATAAAAAGCTCCCAGGTAGAACCTTCAGGCATTTTCTGTATTCCTTCTGTCCAGCCCGCGATAACCCGGTTTAACTGGAAAGTGGCGGGTTGGTTTCGAGTGTATGAGCTTTCGAAAAGGGTTCCGTCTATCCGGCGGCCTTCATAGTGAACGGTTACATGATCAGTAAGGGATGGCTTGATGCCAGTACCTTTTGTCAGTACCCGGTACTGCAAACCGCTTTCCAGCACAACAATGCCTGGTTTTTTGCTGTTTTCTGTCATAAAAAGCTGGCTTTTTTCCAGGCTCTCATGCGCTGCTGCCTGGTACTGAACCTGTTCGAGGTTTTTCTTTTGCACCTGCGCTAAATCTATAAAGTAGGTGACTTCATCCTGTGACAGCTGTAAAACCTGGTTGCCAAGATTATCCTCTACCCCCTGGATAACGGCGTTAACATTGATCCCATCAAATTGTTTCAGTTGCTCTGCCATGGACACTCCGAGGCTATAGCTTAATTTGTCATTGTCTGTTTCCAGAGCGGCAAATGAACACAGTGAGTAAGAGAACAGGGTAACGCTGGCAAGCGCTTTGAAGATCATATTTACACTCTTTCTGATAAATTTGTATCCTGCGTTTTGGCACAGTCTTTTCAGTACAGGTAACTCTGAGCCCTATCATTTAGTAAATTTGTTTTTTTGGCAACCCCGGACGAGGGTTGTGTAATGAAAAAGTGCCTTATTTAAAGTGTTTTTCGAGATAATGAATATGAAAAATACACGTCCTCTTCTATCTATCTGTTTTAGGAAAATGGAATTTAATTAGAAAAAAAACAGAGAGAAAGCTAAAAAAAAATTTGCAGATGACGAATAAGCACTCTATGTTGGAATTAAAACTGGATATAAATTATTCAGTTTTTATTACGATGTACTAACTACTAGTAGATTGGTTAAATTAAAACGAGGGACGACCCAATGCCTGCAACAAGGAAGACTGCAGCTAAAAAAAGCACTGTCAGGAAGGCTGCTGCTAAAAAAGCTCCTGCTAAAAAAACCACTGCCAGCAAGACCGTTAAAAAGGTCGACATGGTGAAAAAGTGGGAAAAAGAAATCGACGCACTGAAGAAAAAGCTGGAAAAAGCCAAAGAAGCCTTGAAAAAGGCCAAGGCCAGTGCCAAGAAAGCTACTGCTAAAAAAAGCACTGCTAAAAAAGCCACTGCCAAGAAAAAGGTAGCGGTAAAGAAGAAAACTACTGAGAAGAACGCCACCGTCAAAAAGGCGGCAGCCAAGAAAAAGACAGTAACCAAGAAAAAAGTGGCTGTTAAGAAGAAACCAGCGGCCAAGAAGAAAGTAGTAGCAAAGAAGAAACCTGCCACTAAAAAGAAAGTAGCTGCCAAGAAAAAGCCAGCAGCCAAAAAGGCAGTTGTGGCTAAGAAGAAGCCTGTAGCTAAAAAGAAAGTGGCCGCTAAGAAAAAGCCAGCAGCCAAAAAAGTAGCTGCCAAGCGGAAGGCTCCAGCCAGAAAAGCAGCTGCAAAAAAGTCTCCTGCTAAAAAGAAGTAACATAGTTGGTAACTCGAAGCTCTAAAGGGGGAATTCTATTCCCCCTTATTATTTTTGTATCTTCACTCTTTTCTCCTCTCTAGATATTCGATTCCTCTGAGTTACCTGTCCGCATTGAAAGACAGTTGTCACTTAATCTTCGCAAACCCGATACCTCAGTGAAAGCAGTTACCAGGAACCAACCCAAAAACTGTGGCTGGGACATGACTCATGATGAAAGTACCTGGGCTGATAGGTTTTGGATCTTTGCCCTGATTTGAAATGAGTCTGATCGATAGCTATTACGGTAATAGCATTCATACACGCTATTTCCTTGAAATAAGTATCGGGAACTAAAATCTGCAAATACAGTCTGAACAGAATAAAACAAAAGGGTATTTAACATGATTGATGGAATCAACCCTTTCACGATCCAGACAAGCAGCCCGGAAGCAGAAAAATGTTCTGTCTGCCTGATGGCCTTCGGCAGAGATGTGGCTACTCTCGTCACTGGCGTGTGTAAACACACCTTTCACACTGATTGCCTTAAAAATTCTCTCATTGCACAAAAACAATTCGCAAATAGGACTACCTGTCCACTTTGCAGAACGGATTTATCGAGTTTGGCAAAAGCATTAGTCAATTCAGCTACCACGGGCCAAGGGGAGCATGGGCAGGGCAGGCCTGACTCAGTGCCCCAGCGGGATATCAACCAGAATGCTCTTGTTTATGTAGATCGCATAAGGGAGCAACAAAGGGAACGCGCAAGGGCGCGCTACCAAAATGACCCTGCTTATGCACAGTACCAGAGGAGGCGACAAAGTACATACCAGGCGGCGCGTAGCCAAATTGATCCTGTTTACGCCGAGCGTGAAAGGGCACGCAAAAGGGAGCTGCAAAGGGCACGTTATCGGAATGATCCCGCTTACGCAGAGCGCGAAAGGGAACGTAAAAGGGAGTATAGGCAGCGCCAAAGGGAGCGTTACCAGAATGAGCCTGCTTACGCAGAGCGCCAAAGGGAACGTGAAAGGGAGTATAGGCAGCGCCTAAGGGAGCGTCACCAGAATGACCCTGCTTATGTCGAGCACCAAAGGCAACGCCAAAGGGAACGTGAAAGGGAGTATAGGCAGCGCCAAAGGGAGCGCCAACAGAATGACCCTGCTTATGCCGAGCACCAAAGGCAACGCCGGAGGGAAAGTAATAGGGCTCGCAGGGAGAGAAACCAGAGAGTCAATCAATTGCAATCGGTTGCAACGGTAAACTCTGTAGCAACAAGGGTGCTGGGCACGAATCAAACGAACGAAAGCACTAATTAATCCTTTCCTACCGGTCATCGACTCTTGGGAGTTACTATAGATAAATTGAACAAGGTGTTTAAGATTTGGCTTTTTGTTCAAAGAATTTTTTGCCTTCTCTGAGCTGGCGGTTTATACCGTCACCCAGTCTTTGCTGCTTCGATGATACCCTCTTGCAGGTAGCAGTATGTTTTTTCCGGCGTCACGATAGGCCTCTCCTTTATTATTAGCCTGATCGGTCGTCCACAATTAGACCATGTCAATGATCACATTGAATTCCATCAGCCTTTTAAGGTCTGGCAAGCTCCTTCTGGAGAATGCATCAACAATTATCCATTCCGGTCAGCACGTTGGCCTTGTGGGTGCTAATGGGTGTGGCAAATCAAGCCTGCTTGCGTTGCTTACCGGAGATTTGCAACCTGATAAAGGTGAACTCGCGTTTGATAAGGGGCGTGGACTGGCGCATATGGCTCAGGAAATTGATGTCCTGGACCGAAATGCCGTGGATTATGTATTGGATGGTGATATTGAGCTGCGCCGGATAGAGCAGGCGATTACTGAGGCAGAAGCGGCAGGAAAGCACGAAAAACTGGCCGATCTCCATGAGCAACTGCTGAGTGCCGATGGTTACACAGCCCGTTCCCGGGCAGAACAGTTGCTGCATGGATTGGGCTTTAATCACCAGGTACTGAACAAAAATGTCCGCGACTTTTCCGGTGGATGGCGGATGCGCCTGAATCTGGCCAAGACCTTGATGTGCCCGTCAGACATTATGTTACTGGATGAACCCACCAACCATTTGGATCTTGATGCCATTGTCTGGCTGGAAAACTTTCTCAAGCGATACCCGGGAACGTTGCTGGTTATTTCCCATGACCGGGATTTTCTCGATGCCATTACGGATCACACACTCCATATAGAACATCAGACACTGTTCCAGTACCGTGGCAACTATTCAGCTTTTGAGCACCTGCGCGCACAGCGACTGCAACAGCAGCAGGCTGCCTTTGAGAAGCAGCAGAAACTGCGGGCTCATATGGAAAAATTTGTTGAACGTTTCAGGGCCAAGGCGACCAAAGCCAAGCAGGCTCAAAGTCGCCTGAAGGCGCTGGCAAGGCTGGAAGATATTTCAGCGGCCCATGTGGATTCACCGTTCTCTTTTGCCTTTCCGGAAGCCGATAAGATGTCTGCACCGTTACTGGTACTGGATACGGCTGAGCTCGGTTATGGTGATAAGCCGTTATTAAAACTCAGCATCAATATTCAACCTGGCAGCCGTATCGGGCTCCTTGGTGCGAATGGCGCTGGTAAGTCAACCCTGATCAGAACACTTGCCGGGGAATTGCCACTGATTTCGGGCAAGGTCCATCTGGGAGAACACTTAAGCATTGGCTACTTCGCCCAGCACCAGCTGGAGAGTCTGGATTTCAATGCCAGCCCTCTGCTTCATCTGCAAAGGCTTTCGCCGGAGGCCAAAGAGCAGACGTTGAGAAACTTTCTTGGCGGGTTTGGTTTTCATGGTGATAAGGCCCTGGAGTCGATTCAGGGGTTTTCCGGTGGTGAGAAAGCGAGACTGGCTCTGGCGATCATTGGCTGGCAGAAGCCAAACCTGTTGCTGCTTGATGAGCCAACCAACCATCTTGATCTTGATATGCGTCTGGCCCTGACCATGGCCTTACAGTCATTTGAGGGGGCGGTGATTCTGGTTTCCCATGACCGAAACCTGATTCGCAGCACCACCGACGAGCTTTATCTGGTTCATGATGGCCGGATGGAAGAGTATTCAGGTGATCTGGATGACTACAGCCAATGGCTGGATCATCTTCGCTCTAAGGAACGTAATGAATCCCGAAGCGCCAGAAACGAAGAGAATGGCGGGGAACTGGTTGGCTCTTCACAACAGAACGCACAACAGAAGAAAGACATACGACGCCAGGAGGCTGAAAGGCGAAAAGCACTAAGGCCGTTGAAGCAAAAAGCGGAGCAACTGGAAAGTCAGCTGGAAGACCTGCAATCGTCCCTTGAACAGGTTGAAGAACGGCTCTCTGACCCTTTGATATACGAAGAAACCGCCAAAGAAAAATTGAAAGAGCTGCTAACCCGGCAAACAGCACTTAAACAGCAAGCCCTGGAAATAGAAGAGGCATGGATGGAAGCCCTGGAGGCCATCGAAAACGCCGAAACCAACTAATAAAATTGTGGGGCATGAATGCCCCATAATTTTATGCGACAGCTTCCTGCTCGCTGGCTTCTTCCTCTGTTACGATATCCAGCTTACCCAAAAGAGCACTCACACGGTCACCCCATGCGCTGAGTTCCTGCTTAAGCTGGATATTTTCTTCTTCAAGGCGGGTATTAGCAGACCTGAGGTCTTCTACTTCCATTCTTGACAGTTCCAGTTTGTCAATCAGGTTCTGGAGTCTTGATTCAAGCTGGCCTAGGGATTCAATAGACATAACGACATTTGCACCGAGAGGTCTGTGAAAAGTATTTAATAGTTTGCACTATTGCGGAAAGTTACGATAGCACGTTTTTATCGGTTTTGATCACGGTTTTGATCACAAGAGTTTACCGCTATTAAGAATACTTCAGTAAAGCCTGACTATACTAGGTTTAATTCAAGATAATCGTTGAATTTACCGGTAGTTGAATTTATCGGTATCAGTGCCATGCATTTTAAAGCAGAGCAATCTGTTGCCTTGTGGGCCCATTCCGAATGAAGTTTCATTGCAGGATAGTCCTTCATAGGAAGACAAGTACCCAGAAGCCTGTCGCTTCGGGAGTTCCAAATGAGCAAGACTTCTCAGCCCTGTGCCAGAATTATTTCAGCCTTGAATGTTGAAGATGAGGCGATTCGGGCCTTCTATATTTCCCTGATCAACAACCAAAGTGTTGATGAATACATTAATGAACGACACCTGCACTTTTGCTCAAGACAGGTTGAAGGTTACTTTTTGAGCCATGTCCTGGCGTTGACCGAACTGGCTTTGGAGTTGCCTGTCGTCAGGACCTGATGGCCCACCGCCAGGCGCTGGTCAGACATCAATCCCGGATAAGCTGACAAAAAAAAATGAAGACGATAAACTGCCTGCAATTTCTGCTGCTCTCGTCGTGTGAGAGCGCTCTTTAATGAATAATAAGCCTGAAGCGCCATAGTGAACCACCATAAGTAAAGTTAAGCGGATTGGGAATTTGCTATGGCCAGGAAAGGGATACAGGAAGTTTATGCCTGAATTGATTCCTGCCGATTCGGTTGGTCTCGTAGCGCCCATTGCGATACCGTTTGATCAGCCCCTGTCGTTGAACTGTGGCGAACAGCTGGACAAGTTTCAGCTGATGGTCGAAACCTATGGTGAGCTGAATCAGTCCCGCTCCAATGGGGTACTGATCTGCCATGCCCTCAGTGGTCACCATCATGCGGCAGGCTATCACAGCATGGCAGATCGCAAGCCCGGTTGGTGGGATAACTTTATTGGCCCGGGAAAACCAATCGATACCCGCCGGTTCTTTGTTGTCGCCCTCAATAATCTGGGGGGATGCCATGGCAGTACGGGGCCGACCAGCATCAATCCCGAAACCGGCAAACCTTATGGGCCAGACTTTCCGGTGGTCACTGTCGCAGACTGGGTTAACAGCCAGGTCATGCTGGCTGACCATCTGGGTATTTCCCAATGGGCAGCAGTGATCGGTGGGAGCCTGGGCGGGATGCAGGCACTGCAATGGAGCATTGCCTATCCCGAAAGACTTCGCCATGCCGTTATCATTGCTTCTGCGGCCAGGCTGTCGGCCCAGAATATTGCCTTTAATGAAGTGGCCCGGCAGGCCATCATGTCCGATGATCAGTTTGCCGGTGGTCGTTACCTGGAAGCGAACAACATTCCCCGCAAGGGATTGGGGCTTGCCCGCATGGTGGGGCATATCACTTATCTGTCTGATGATGCCATGGGGGCCAAGTTTGGTCGTGAGCTGAAAAATGACGGCTTCAGTTACGATTACAATGTTGAGTTCCAGATAGAAAGTTATCTTCGTTACCAGGGGGAGAGTTTTTCCGGCAGCTTTGATGCCAACACCTATCTGTTAATGACCCGGGCACTGGATTACTTTGATCCGGCCAGTGACTATGACAACAGCCTGCCAGATGCGCTCAGCAGGGCGACCGCCAGATTTTTTCTTGCTTCGTTCTCAACCGACTGGCGTTTCTCCCCCGAGCGTTCAAGAGAGATGGTCGATGCACTGATGAAAGTGGATAAGGATGTGACGTATCTTGAAGTGGATGCTCCCCAGGGGCACGATGCTTTTCTGATGGATATTCCCCGCTACGTGCGAGGTTTGTCGGCCTATTTGCATCGGGTAGCGGAGGAGTGCTTATGAGCCGGGGGGATTTTGAGATTATCAGGAACTGGGTTGCCCCGGGCAGCCGGATTCTCGACCTGGCCTGTGGTGATGGACAGCTGTTGCACGAGCTTCAACGAGAGAAGCAGGTCAGTGGCTATGGTCTGGAAATTAATGCCCAGGATATTGAAGCCTGCATTGAGCGGGGGGTAAACGTTATTGAACAGAACCTGGATCGCGGGCTGGGCAACTTCAGGGATGGTAGCTTCGATACCGTGATTATGACCCAGGCACTTCAGGTGATGCACTTCCCACACCTGGTGCTGGAGGAGATGCTCAGGGTTGGACGGGAATGCATTGTCACTTTTCCTAACTTCGGCCACTGGCGCTGCCGCCTCTATCTTGCCGCCTATGGTCGCATGCCGGTCTCGAAGTTTATGCCTTATACCTGGTATGACACCCCCAATATTCACTTTTGTACCTTCAGGGACTTTGAAGCGCTGTGCCGGGAGAAAAATTACCGGGTGTTGAACCGAATGGTGGTGGATCAATCGTATAAAAGCGGCCTTGCGGGGCGTGTCTGGCCAAACCTGATGGGTGAAGTGGCCATTTATCACTTGGGAACGATCCTGAAATAGTTTCACATTTTTACAGACGCTCCCCGCTGCCCGCCTCCCGCTACTCGAAAAGCCGAAATTGCTTGTGCTTTTGCGGGCAGTGGGTGGCGGGAAGCGGGCAGCGACCCTCTCCAGGACTGTGTAAAATGATGAAGTTATTCTGGAACAAATCAAAAAACCGGAGAATTGCATAATGGCGATGCTGCGCAGTATTACGTCAATGACTCAGCGTTGGATGGCATGTCTGGCCCTGCTGGTGTTGGGCGTTGTCGGGATGGTTAATCCGGTGACGGCTGACAGCCAGATTCCGGAAGCCCGGGTGATGAGTCAGGAACCCATTGAAATGGGCAACTACCGGATCTATTTCAGTGCCTTCAACAGTACATTTGTGCCGCCTGGTATTGCCGAGCAATATAGTCTCCGTCGAGGAAGCCGGTACGGTATTGTCAACATTGCCATTCGTGATGTTTCATCCGATGAACTGGGTACCGCAGTCACCGGCAGGGTCAGTGGCCACACCATGAACCTGCTGACTCAGAAAAGCAGCCTGAAGTTTTCTGAGGTCAAAGAAGGCAGTGCGATTTACTATCTGGCCGATTTTAAGTTTTCAGATGAAGAGCTGCTAAAATTTGCCATAGATGTTAAGCCTCAGGGCAGCTCGCGAAGCGAGACACTTCGCTTTGAACAGATTTTTTACCATTAAAATGTCGCCTGTTAGTTCTGTTTGTGTTGCAGGTCAGACATTTTAATCAGGGGTCAAGTGCAAAATTGTGGGAAACAGTATGAATGAGGGGATTCGCAAGGTGGTGCTTGCCAGTGGTAATCAGGGCAAGCTGGCGGAGTTTCAAAAGATGTTCGAGCCCCTGGGGATTCTGATGCAGCCCCAGAGTGAGTTTGGTATCGGTTCAACCTGGCCGGAAGCGGAAGAGACGGGCCTGACCTTTATTGAAAATGCCATTATCAAGGCCCGCTATGCTGCCGGAATATCAGGCCTTCCGGTTATTGCCGATGATTCGGGCCTTGAGGTTGATTACCTCAATGGCGAGCCGGGCATCTACTCTGCCCGTTATGCAGGACCCGACGCTTCCGCTGCTGATAATAACCAGAAGCTGTTGCATCGATTACAGGGGGTTAAGTCGGCCGAGCGAACCGCACGATTTCACTGTGTGCTGGTTTACCTGCGTCATGAACATGACCCCACCCCGGTTATTGCCCATGGCCAGTGGGAGGGGTATATCATTGAAGAAGCCCTGGGAGAACACGGGTTTGGCTATGACCCCCTGTTTCTGGTGCCCGCAGAACACTGTACGGCGGCGGAACTGCCTTCAGAGTTAAAGAATCAACTGAGCCACCGGGCCCAGGCATTGCAGCAGTTGGTTGCCCGCCTCAAGGAGAGAAAACACTGAAGCCTGCTTCAGTGCTGTTAACATGCTTAAGCTTCCTCCCCTTAGTCTTTATATTCATGTGCCATGGTGCGTGAAAAAGTGTCCTTATTGTGATTTCAACTCGCACAGGATCACCGGCGATATTCCTGAAGATGCCTACATCAAAGCGTTGCTGCATGATATCGACAACGAATTGGACAGCGTCCAGGGACGCCCGATCCATTCCATTTTTATTGGCGGTGGCACTCCCAGTCTGCTGACGGCAAACGCTTATCAGCAGCTGTTTAACGGCCTTCAGGCGCGGGTAAGGTTCTCGGATGATATTGAGATCACCATGGAAGCTAACCCCGGTACCTATGAGCACGATCGCTTTCAGGCGTATCTGGAGGCGGGTGTGAACCGGCTCTCACTAGGTGTACAAAGCTTTCAGGATGAGAAGCTGGCCGCCCTCGGGCGTATTCATTGTGCCGATGAAGCGCGACAGGCCATTGCCGCAATCACCAGCCATGGCTTCAGCAATATCAATATCGATCTGATGCATGGTTTACCGGGGCAATCTCCGGAGGATGCGCTTTACGATCTGAAGCAGGCCATTGACCTTAAGCCAGCGCATATCTCCTGGTATCAGCTGACCATTGAGCCCAATACGGTTTTCTACACCAAAACACCGGCATTGCCGCCGGATGATACGCTCTGGGATATTCAGGAAGCCGGGCAGGCCCTGTTGGCATCAGCGGGGTTTCAACAGTATGAGATTTCTGCCTACAGTCAGCCCGGGCGTCACTCAAAACATAACCTGAACTACTGGCAGTTTGGTGACTATATCGGTATCGGTGCTGGTGCCCATGGAAAGTTAACCCATGCATCTACCGGGCTGATTTACCGTAACTGGAAAACCCGCATGCCGGCAGATTACCTGGCAGCCGACAGCTATATTTCCCATGCCTTTGAGGCAGGGCGACGCGAGTTGGAAGCCGATGAGCTGCCCATCGAATTTATGATGAATGTACTGCGACTGCATGAAGGCGTTGATGCACAGCTTTATGGTGAGCGAACGGGACAGACATTAAGCGGTATCCACCAGCAACTGAAACTTGCCCGGCAAAAAGCGTTGCTGGAATCTTTAGAGTCGAGGCTCAAGCCTACTCCTGCCGGTCGGCTTTTTCTGAATGATTTGCTGGAATTGTTTGCGTGAGTGATTCGCTGGGGCGTGGTCAGGTATTGCCGGTTCTGTTGGGCTCGTCTGCTGGAGACATGGAGATATTTATTGCTAAGGTGACAAGCCTTCCGCGATCCGATTTTATCTCTTTTGTTGCCTCTATAAACTTATGAACACACTTTTGTACATCATCTCTGAAGTTACCAATATCCGCAGGGGGCAGGCTGCCAATATTTTTTGTTTGGTATTGAGAGGCCAACATATTCAGGCTGCCTTGACTGCTATTAAAGGCCATAGCAGCGTTCCATGTTGATGTTGCTCTCCAGGAGAGTTGTTTGTACACATCCAGTAAAGCCTTTCGAAGAGATTGAAGACTTTTGCCCACGTTGATTGTCGCGCACTTAATATGCTCCTCCACTACTAATTCTATGGTTGGTGCAATATTTTCAGGTGTGTGCAGCACCTTACAGGTTGATTGAATAGTTATTCCCGGAGTGTTCGGGCAGTTCTCAGGGAGTTGCCTTTCACAACTGAGCACAGGAGGTTGAGTCAACGTCGTAGCAGAGGATCTCTGCCAAAAAGGCTCGAGATTTTTTTTAAATGGCTGGTCAATGCCTACCACAAATTCTTTATTGGCAGCTCCTTCTTTTACCTTAAATTCAGCTTTTCTCTGGCACATCCGTTGCCCCATCTCCTGCAACTGATTCTCAAAACCACCGGGCTCCGAAGGCCTGGGTCGGGTTGGTAGCTCGCAGCAGCTTATCCTTGCTTTTTGGGAAATGGTTCTGGTGGAGTTTGTTTGGCCTGATGCGCCCAATAACGTACGGTTACTGGTATTGGATTCTGTTCTGCCTGATAAGGAATGACTGTCCCGTCGTGAGTTTACCGATGGTTGTCGGGGCTTATAACCGGAATGTGCAGAGATTGAAACTGACAGGGGGGTAAATAGATTTTTTACTGTGGTTACAGACGTTGCCTTGCTGCCATTATTCAAAAGATTTGGCCGACTCCGTGCCGGTTGCGATGATGGTCTGGCCGATTGTTGATCATACTTTGCCTTGCCATGGCTTTTAAAATGGCCGGAGTGAGCCGTGGTTTTTTTCGTCGTTATACTATGTGCCGTTAACTCTCTCGGGTTTTTCGTCACGGACTCGTGGTGCCGGGGAGCTGTTGGTAGTTGTTTATCTGCCTGAACCTCACTGCGTTTTGGCGGTTGATTTGGACGTCGCTGCCCTGGCATTTCCGTGGCAGAAAAATTCTGGATGGGTTGAAAAGGGTTTGGACGAAGCGGATCTGCCATTTTATACACCCATTAAGTGAATTTAATGGGTATATAGATGTTTATTCTATAAGATAGTTTTAGATCGAGTAGCACCTTATCCTCAACCTGAAATTGAGAACCGCTATAATTTGCCCGCAGGGTTATATATTGCCATCGACGTTTACCTGTTAACGTTACAGGGCAGTCTATTCTCGGTCAGGCTCCTAGGAGGCTGTCCGAGAATAGCGCCCGTAGCGAGGATGGCAGAAAATTGAGGATAAAAAGTCGGAAATTTTTAGTGAATAGTGGTTCTATTTGCTAAAAATTTCCGACTTTTTAGACCAATTTGCTGCCACCGCAGTAGGGCAGTCTATTCTCGGACAGCCTCCTAGGGGCAGGTTCCACAAGGCCATCTACCGGATGCGCTTGAACAGCAGGTCCCAAACCCCGTGCCCTAATCGATGACCACGCTTTTCAAACTTGGTGAGCGGACGAAAATCCGGTCTTGGCGAATAACCGTTTTCTGCGGCCATGTTCTCGAAGCCTTCTGCTGAGTTCATCACTTCCAGCATCTGTTCGGCATAATTTTCCCAGTCAGTGGCCAGGTGAATAATGCCACCGATGTCCAGCTTGGGACGAATAGACTCAATAAAAGCCGGTTGAATCAGGCGGCGTTTGTGGTGGCGTTTCTTGTGCCATGGGTCCGGGAAGTAAATCTGTACCCGTGACAGGCTACCATCGGGTACGCACTGCTTCAGCACTTCAACTGCATCGTCGCAATAGGTTCTCAGGTTGTGGATGCCTGCCAGACGGGCTTCATTAAGCAGGCTGCCGACACCCGGGCGGTGTACTTCAATACCAATAAACTGCTTATCGCTCTCCTGTGTCGCCATGGTGACCAGGGAATGTCCCATGCCATAGCCAATTTCCAGAACCCGGGGTGCTGCATCCGTAAAGGCATTCAGGAAACCCTCTGTGCCTTGCACCAGAGTCAGTCCCCAGTCCTGCCAGCACTCATCCCAGCCCCTTTGCTGGCCCGTGGTCATGCGGCCAGCGCGGAGCACAAAACTCTTGATTTGACGTTTGTGGAGCGTTTCCTGTTGTGGCTCATCAGCCTCATCGGCCGGTTTTACAGTATCGTTCATGGAGATCTGAGTTGGTAGAAAATGATCGGCGTAAGATACTGCTCGGGGCGTAAAATGCAAATTTTAGAGGCTGTCTATTCTCAGCAGCCTCTTAGATGCGGGAATAATCTCTGGCGGCAAAAAAGGCCAGTATCAACCAGCCAATGATGAATGAAACACCTCCAAGCGGTGTAATCATCCCCAGCCAGCGGATGCCGCTCAAACTCAAGAGATAGAGGCTCCCTGAAAACAGCACAATGCCCACAGCAAAGAGGCCAGCGCTCCACTTCAGCTTTGTTGAGTCCGGGTAATTTGTTCCCAGCAAGGCCACAAACACCAGTGCCAGGCTATGGTAGAACTGATAGTCTGCGGCGGTCTGAAAAGTGTCCATTGCCCGCTCAGAGAGAACGCCCTCCAGCGCATGAGCGCCAAAGGCGCTCAGTGCCACGGCAGTCATACCGCTGATGGCACCAACCAACAGGGCATTCATGACTTGTGCATCCCCGGCAGATGGGTTGCACTGTCCGCCGCTAACAACAGGCCTTCCTGGAAATAGTGTGAGCTGGTTTCAAACTCATCAAGGTGTGCCAGCAGATGACCCAGTTCGTTATACACATCAACACTTTTCCGGAGCCTGAGGCTGGCTTCAAGATACTCCCGGGCTTTACCCCAGAGTTCATTGCGCAGTGCCAGGCGACCAAGCGCCAGTAACAGTTCGGGGTCATTGGTCCGCTGGTTGAGCAGCGATTCTGCAAACAGCAGTTGCTTTTTCAGGTCTTTGCCCGGCGTTTTGCCATAAAGGCGGATCAATGGCTCGCTGTAGCAGTGATGAAGATTTTCCCGCAGCAGCAGTTCGGTTTTTTCCCCAGCACCCAGTCGAACCAGACAGTCACAGTAGCGATAGAGGATGGCCGGATCCTTCCTCTGACTGTGGCTCAGGCCGGACCAGATATCATCCGCCGGTTTGGTTTTCTCTTCGCTGGAGACGCGGTTTCGGCCGTAGTTATAAGCCTGTTCGAACAGCGCTTTGAATGCCAGTTGTTCCAGCTGGTGATATTCGTCATCCTTAATCACTTTTTGCTTGCGCAGCCTGGGCAGCAGTTTTTCCAGTGATTGCCAGTCATTCAGGCGGATATAGACCTGCTTGAGCATTTTCAGAATGTAGCCATGACGTGGATACTTCTTGTGCAGATGGGTCAATGTGGCCAGCGCCTGTTCCAGGTGGTTACTGGCCAGTTGCAGTTGTGCCTGGGTGATACCAATCGCCATTTCTGCACCCGGTGCCTTGCTGTCCGCCTGTCTTAGCCAGTTGGCGCTGGCTTCATGATTTCCTGCTTCATGGGCCGCCCTGGCGGCGGCCAGATAGTTGATTAACGGTGATTCACTGTTTTTCGCCGCCTGCCCAAGGAGCCGCTCCGCCTTTCGCCAGTGCCCTTTGGTAAACTCAGCCAGACCCCGATCAAACAGTTTTCTGGCCCTGGCTTTGCGGGCACCCGTTGACAGTGGGTAGATAACACTGAATGTGCCCAGCAGTAACCGACCCATAATCACCGCCAGCCAGACCAGGCCAAGGGAAATGACAACCAGCAGCAGCAAACCCCAGAGACTGCTTTCAAAGGTCATCTCATCGTAAGCAATCAGCACATAACCATGGTCGTTGACCATGATATTGGCCAGTAAGAAACAGGCAGAAACAATGGTCAGGAACAGTGCAAACCCTTTCATGAAAGTTGCACTCCCTGTTCATCAGGCTGATCCGGCTCTATCAATGGCGGACTGCTTTTCCCTTCATCGCCATCGGGTGATGCTGGTGTTGTCTGGTTTTCTTCCGGCTCGATGGTTGAATCATCGTCTGCAGGTGTGAGAGTTGAGCTGGACTGGTGCTCTTTCAGTGCCTCCAGAGAACGATGAATAGTGGGCATATCGGGGGTAATGGAGAGTCCTTCCAGTTCAGTAAGCTCTTTAGCCAGCTGATTGCTGACATCACCACCGAGCATAAAATAGCGACTCAGCCAGTCGCTGGTTTGTTTGAGACTGTTTTGATAAATCGTCTGTTGTCCGGTAATCAGCGCGAGTTTACTCTGTTCGATCAACATCAGCATCTTCTGACGGATTAACTGCTCCTGTTCCGGTGTCAGCAATACTTCAATGGGTTGCTCTCGCTGGGTATTAATACGGAACAGTCTGGTGAAACGGTGCCAGGTGTCCAGCACTATGGCCTTGATGGTTTCCTGCCAGGTTCTGTCCGCTGGTGGGTTAGTTTCATCAGTGACCATTGATCCGGGGTCCGGGGCACTGGCCACATCGGCAATATGGCCATCATCCAGGATCACAAGACCGGGGATCAAATCTGCAATGGCTTGCAGTCGCAGCCAGATACCTTCCTGATCCAGCAGGGTGGTCGCTTTCAGAACCGCTATATCTTCTGCCAGGGCCTCTCTGACCGGAAAGAGAGTGTAGTCATCCAGTTGCCCCAGTATCTGCCCGGCACTGGCCATCAGTTCAAGGGCCCCGGTAACATCATTGACCGTCAGCAGTCGCTGATTGGCGAGGCGCAGCAGGTATTCGACTTCGGCAATACGCCATTGGTTGCGTGTGGAACCTTCAAGTTCCCGGACTTTGCTGGACAGGGTATCAACCCGGGATAAAAGTCTGTCTTCCCGCTGTTGCAGGGCTTGCAACTGTTCTTCGTGTCTTTCTATATCGGTGGCGGTGTTTTGTGCCACCGTAGTCAGCCTGGCCTGTTGTCGTGCAATCTGTGTCTGCAGATGATCCATGCCATCAAGCAGAACCGGCTGGTTCTGTTCCAGTGGCATGGCCCGCCAGCCGATGTAGCCACTGAGGCCAAGGGCGCAGGCGGACAATAACAGGGCAAAGCCTGCCAGACCTTTACCTGAACCTTTGCTTTGGTGTTTTTTGGCGGCTTGCTGTTCTGAATGGGACTCTTTCGCTGAATAGATGTCGGTTTTCTGCTGAACATCTTCAGGGGTATTGTCTGGTAAACGGTCTGTGTTCTGGTCTGTATCGCTCACGCTTGGGCCTTCCGATTGTTCGAGAGGATAGTCTCCCTTGTTTTTCTATCTCTTGCCCGGGCACTTCTTTCAAGGTTCCCGCTCATTTTTCACAAGAGGCAGATTTGGGCCAATGCTTGCAACATCATCTCGTTGCTGGCGCCACCAGTATTGGTTACCTGTTGAAAACCCAGGCTATGGGCCTCCCTGGCAACCCGTTCACTGGGAACAAGCAGCCGGTAGTCAGCTCGATAGGGCATGGGTAAATAGTACCCAAGGTTTGTCAGGGTTTCGCCACTACCGCAGAGAATGACATTGATTGAATGGCTTTCCAACTTTTTTACCACTGCATTGCGTTCATAGGTGGGGCAGGAACGCTGGTAAACGTCCAGTGTGTGGACCGTGGCACCGGCATTAGTGAGCTGCTCTTTCAGCATCTCCCGTCCCCCCACGCCCTTGATAATCAGGACCTTCTTATTCTGAACATGGTGAAATGTATCCAGGGTAAGAAGGGCCTCACTGTCTACGCCGGTGTCTGAATAGTCAGCCCTGATCGCAAACTGCTCAAGTTCAGCTGCTGTGCTGCTGCCAATGGCAAACCACTGGCAGTGAATTGGTAGCTGTGGCCAGTACCGTTCGATCAGCTCTACGCCCAGGCGGGCGGCCGGACGACTGGTGACAATAATATGGTCAAACTGGTCGAGCATCAGCAGGCAGTCTGTCATTGCCTGTGTTTCTGCCAGCGCATCAATAGCAAGCATGGGTACGGGCCAGGCCTGGCCACCAGTTTTCTTGATGGCATCTGCCAAAGCCTGTGCCTGAGGCTCAGGGCGGGTTACCAATGCGCGAATATGAGACAGTTTCATTATGCAGTTGAACTAATTCTTTATCCAATAAGTCAGAGTTGGTGCTACTCAGACGTCAAGTGCAATCAACCAGACAGAGAATATTATTCATGGAAACAAATGTACAAGTAACGAATGCAAACACTCGAGTCGAATCGAATTTTACACCAACATCCATCACTGAAATAGTTTTATTAAACGGGCATAGGCTGAGTCACACGGATACAGTTAAAAGTCGAATGTCTGATAATTGTCCAATCTGTCAAGAAGCACTATTCTCGGAAGAAAAAGGCATTATAGAAAGACCTTGCCATCATTTTGAACACCAGGAATGTATTATCAGGAAAATGACCGCCGACAATCAAGCTACCGCTATAACAATATGTGCTACCTGCAGAAGTGAAAAGCCGCACGATAAAGAAAATATCTTTTATAACAGCGGTACTGAATGGTTGAAGAAAGCTGAGCAAAAATGCGAGAGAAAAGATTGCTTGTATGTCCACAAAGGAAATGACAAAGCAGTGGTGCCTGAGTGTCCATATCCATATTCAATGTTTCCGGACCATGGAAGTGCGAATGGCTTCCTTCATCAATACGGCAAATTAGTAGACGAACTTATTGTAACGCAACTGAGCTACTCCGGTATTAAAGCCTCTGGATTACGTGTGGAAAATATAACTGAGGAACAAAAGAATGAAATGGAAAGAAAGTATGGCAAAGAAAATGATTTGAAGAACCTGGTTGATCAATTTGATGAAAACCACTGGAGAGCAGAAGAGAGTATAATCACCCTGGAACGAACATTTAATCAGGGTTTTGAGCATACCATTGACAATACAAAGTCTGTCAGACGTAAAATAAACTCAGAAAATATGACGGATGAAAGTGAAAATACTATTAGAGATAGAATCCAGGACGCCAAACAAGCCTTATCAAATACGGCGGTCAGTAAATCTCTTATTGATTTGCGTGCTGCGCTTGAGAATGACAGAGAGCAGTCCGGGGGGTGGGGGGTACCTGAAATCACATCAATGATTTCACTGTCAAAGCCAAATCCTCATGAGCTGATTCCCGGTTTGGCAGAGTCAACGGATATGGATTTCTCCCTGGTCAGAAACTTTTTTATAGATGGGGTGAATCATCCATTCGAAGTTCGATTGGATTCACAGATCCTGAATGAATCCAAATCAGTGAATGAGGCTGTTTCAAATGTTATTAACTGTGTTCGGTGTGAGCTTGTGATGAGTAAACTCATGAAGAACTATCCGGCCTATTTTGATGATAAAACCAAAGTGTATTTAAAAACACCATTTGATTACTGGGGTGATAAAATTGAGATTGTTTGCAGATATAGTAAAGAACAGGCTTATGCCATCAAGTTGAGTGAAGTATTTGATTTTGAAAAAAAGGTATTTAACTTCACAGTATTTCTGGATGCCGTGGATAAATTCAGGAGTTATGGTATTAATCGCCATGATCTCAGAAATGGTCCAAAGCTTCCGGCAAGCCACAGGCCAATGGGTCGGTTCGGTATGGAACGTTCAAACCGTCAGAGTGGACTGTTTGGTCGCGATTCTGGAGGTTTGGCATCTGAAAGCCCGTCAGTATCCAGGAGCTTCTTTGATGCACCCAGTGGGTTTGGGAATTTTGGATCTGCGGCACAACAATCAGTACCCCCGTCAAGACCAATGGGCTTATTTGGTACATTCGGTGGGTTGACGTTTGGTCCATCCGGCGGGTCGAAAAAGGTTGGGTTTGGATCAGAGCCCTCGTCAGGATCCACGAGCTTGTTTGGTTCACCCGGCGGGTCGAAAAAGGTTGGGTTTGGATCAGAGCCCTCGTCATCATCCACGAGCTTGTTTAGTCCACCAGGCGGGTCGAAAAATATTGGGTCTGGATCAGAGTCCTCGTCAGGATCCACGAGCTTGTTTGTTCCACTCGGCGGGTCAAAAAATGCTGGGTTTGGATCAGAGCCCTCGTCAGGGTCCACGAGCTTGTTTGGTCCACCCGGCGGGTCAAAAAATGTTGGGTTTGGATCAGTGCCCTCGTCAGGATCCACGAGGTTGTTTGGTACACCCGGTGGGTCGAAAAATGTTGGATCTGCGGCACAACAATCAGAGCCCCCGTCAGGATTCACGGGCTTGTTTGGTGCCCCCGGTAGATCAGAAAATGTTGGATC